>NZ_LZKE01000051.1:0-44407 GCF_001672675.1 Mycobacterium sp. E2327 | reverse complement strand
AGCCGCTCGATGATCAGCTTCCCGCAAACAGGTCATAAACCCGTTCAACGGCAGCCCAATCAAGACCCATTAGTGTGAGCTGACGGCTTTGGGTGTGAGCTGGCGGCGGGATTCTGGCGATTCTCCCGCCGCCCATGCCCACGCAAAGCCGACGATTCACACCCGAGCCGACTAGCCCAGGACCAGCGAGTCGCCGTCCGGGCTGACGTTGACGGGCACCACGTCGCCGTCGTGCACGTCGCCCGCCAGCAGCATCTTGGCCAGCTGGTCGCCGATCGCCTGCTGGACGAGCCGGCGCAACGGCCGGGCCCCGTAGACGGGGTCAAACCCGCGCTGCGCCAGCCACTTCTTGGCCGGCAGCGACACCTCCAGCTGCAGCCGCCGTTGCGCCAACCGCTTGCCCAGCTGCTGAAGCTGGATGTCGACGATCTGCACCAGCTCTTCGGGGTTGAGCCCGTCGAAGATCAGCACGTCGTCGAGGCGGTTGATGAACTCCGGCTTGAACGCCGAGCGCACCGCGGCCATCACCTGCTCCTCGCTGCCGCCCGACCCGAGGTTGGACGTCAGGATGAGGATGGTGTTGCGGAAGTCGACCGTGCGGCCCTGCCCGTCGGTGAGCCGGCCCTCGTCGAGGACCTGCAGCAGCACGTCGAACACGTCCGGGTGCGCCTTTTCGATCTCGTCGAACAGCACCACGGTGTAGGGGCGCCGGCGCACCGCCTCGGTCAGCTGACCGCCCTGGTCGTAACCGATGTAGCCGGGGGGCGCGCCGACCAGCCGCGCGACGGAATGCTTCTCGCCGTACTCGCTCATGTCGATGCGGACCATGGCCCGGTCGTCGTCGAACAGGAAGTCGGCCAGCGCCTTGGCCAGCTCGGTCTTGCCGACACCGGTGGGGCCCAGGAACATGAACGAACCGGTGGGCCGGTTGGGGTCGGCGACCCCGGCGCGGCTGCGCCGCACCGCGTCGGACACGGCCTGCACGGCCTTGCGCTGCCCGACGACCCGCTTGCCCAGCTCGTCTTCCATCCGCAGCAGCTTGGCGGTCTCGCCCTCGAGCATCCGCCCGGCGGGAATGCCGGTCCACGCCGACACCACGTCGGCGATGTCGTCGGGCCCGACCTCCTCCTTGAGCATCACGTTCTCGCGGGCCTCGGCCTGCGGCAGCGCGGCGTCGAGCTTCTTCTCGACCTCGGGGATGCGCCCGTAGCGCAGCTCGGCGGCCTTGGCCAGGTCGCCGTCGCGCTCGGCGCGCTCCGACTCCCCGCGCAACGCCTCCAGCTGTTCCTTCAGCTCGCGGACGACGTCGATCGCGTTCTTCTCGTTCTGCCACCGGGTGGTCAGCTCGGCCAGCTTTTCCTTCTGGTCGGCCAGCTCGGCGCGCAGCTTCTCCAGCCGCTCCTTGGAGGCCTCGTCTTCCTCTTTCTCCAGCGCCATCTCCTCGATCTCGAGGCGGCGCACCAGGCGCTCGACCTCGTCGATCTCGACGGGCCTCGAGTCGATCTCCATCTTCAGCCGGCTGGCGGCCTCGTCGACGAGGTCGATGGCCTTGTCCGGCAGGAACCGCGCGGTGATGTAGCGGTCGCTCAAGGTGGCCGCGGCCACCAGCGCGGAGTCGGTGATGCGCACGCCGTGGTGCACCTCGTAGCGGTCCTTCAGGCCGCGCAGGATGCCCACGGTGTCCTCGACCGACGGCTCGCCGACGAACACCTGCTGGAAGCGGCGCTCCAGCGCGGCGTCCTTCTCGATGTACTTGCGGTACTCGTCGAGCGTGGTGGCGCCGACCAGGCGCAGCTCGCCGCGGGCCAGCATCGGCTTGATCATGTTGCCGGCGTCCATCGCGCCCTCGCCGGTCGCGCCGGCGCCCACGATGGTGTGCAGCTCGTCGATGAACGTGATGATCTGCCCGGCGGAGTTCTTGATGTCGTCGAGCACGGCCTTGAGCCGCTCCTCGAACTCGCCGCGGTACTTGGCGCCGGCCACCATCGACCCGAGGTCCAGAGCGATGACGGTCTTGTCGCGCAGGCTCTCCGGCACGTCGCCCGCGACGATGCGCTGGGCCAGGCCCTCGACGATCGCGGTCTTGCCGACGCCGGGCTCACCGATGAGCACCGGGTTGTTCTTGGTACGACGGCTCAAAACCTGCACGACGCGGCGGATCTCGTTGTCGCGCCCGATGACCGGGTCGAGCTTGCCCTCACGGGCCCGTGCGGTCAGGTCGGTCGAGTACTTCTCCAGCGCCTGGTAGGTGGCCTCGGGGTCGGCGCTGGTGACCCGCGCGCTGCCGCGGACCTTGACGAACGCCTCCCGCAACGCCTGCGGGGACGCGCCGTGGCCGGTTAGCAGCTTGGCGACGTCGGAGTCGCCGGTGGCCAGCCCCACCATCAGGTGCTCGGTCGAGACGAACTCGTCGTCCATCTCGGTGGCGAGGTGCTGGGCGGTGGTGATGGCGGCCAGCGATTCGCGCGAGAGCTGCGGCTGCGAGCTGGCGCCGCTGGCCTGGGGCAGCTGGTCCAGGATCCGCTGCGCCTCGGCGCGGATGCTGGCGGGCTCGACGCCGACGGCCTCCAGCAGCGGCGCGGCGATCCCGTCGTTCTGGGTCAGCAGCGCCAACAGCAGGTGGGCGGGCCGGATCTCCGGATTGCCGGCGGCCGAGGCCGCCTGCAGGGCCGAGGTCAGGGCCGCCTGCGTCTTGGTGGTCGGGTTAAAAGAATCCACGACTATCTCCGTTGTGGGTCAGAAAGGGCTGCATGAAAATGCTTGTCGTGATGTTCAACGCCGTCAAGGTTGAGTGTGTTCCGCTCAAGTCTACAAAATTTCCTTGACGCCTAGAATCGGGGCCCGTGAGCCTGGAGGACCGCGACGCGTTGCGGGTGCTGCGCGACGCCTTCGCCTCGGGCGATTCGCGCTCCGACGAACTCGTCCGCAGGTTCTATACCCACTGGTTCGGCCTCGACGTCTCGGTGCGCGACCTTTTCCCGCCCGAGATGGACGCCCAGCGGGCCGCGTTCGCCCACGCCCTGCACTGGGTGTACGGGGAGCTGGTGGAGCAGCGCGCAGCCGAGCCGGTGGCGTTCCTCGCCCAGCTCGGCCGGGATCACCGCAAATTCGGCGTGCTGCCGGCGCATTACGGCACGCTGCGTCGCGCGCTGCACGCGACGCTTCGCGACCACCTCGGCGACGCGTGGACCGATTCCGTCGCGGCGACCGCCGATCAGTCGCTCAACCTGATCACCGGCGTGATGAGCGGTGCCGCCGACGCCGACGACGCACCAGCCTGGACGGACGGCACGGTCATCGAGCACATCCGAGTCTCGCGCGACCTGGCCGTCGTGCGTCTGCAACTCGACCGCCCGTTGGACTACTTCCCGGGGCAATACGTCGACGTCCATGTCCCGCAATGCCCGCGCCGGTGGCGCTACCTGAGCCCCGCGATCCCGGCCGACCCGGGTGGCGGCATCGAGTTCCACGTCCGACAGGTCCCCGGCGGCCTGGTCAGCACCGCGGTGGTCAACGAAACGCGGCCCGGCGACCGGTGGCGACTGTCCAGTCCGCACGGCGGCCTGCGGGTCGACCGGGACGGCGAAGACGTGCTGATGGTGGCGGGCAGCACCGGGTTGGCGCCGCTGCGCGCGCTGATCATGGACCTGTCCCGCTATGCGGTGAACCCGCGGGTGCACCTCTTCTTCGGCGCCCGCTACCGCTGCGAGCTCTACGACCTGCCCACGCTGTGGCAGGTCGCCCAGCACAATCCGTGGCTGTCCGTCTCGCCGGTCTCGGAGTACAGCCGCGACCCGGCGTGGGCGGCCGACTACCCCGACGTCACGCCGCCGCGCGGGCTGCACGTGCACCAGACCGGCCGCCTGCCCGACGTGGTGACCAAATACGGCGGCTGGGGCGACCGGCAGATCCTGATCTGCGGCGGACCGGATATGGTTCGTGCGACCAAGGCCGCCCTGATCGCCAAAGGCGCGCCGCCCGAACGCATTCAGCACGACCCACTGTCCAGGTGAACCGAGGTAAGCCATGCGCATCGTCACCCTGACCGACCCGTCATCGCCGGTGGCGGCGCAGTTCGTGCCGGAGGCCGGCATGATCGGCACGTCGCTGACCGACGCGGGCACCGAGCTGCTCGGTCAGCGGCGTGGCCTGCAGGCCTACGTCGAGGCGGGCAAGACGATGGGCATCCCGATCCTGTATCCGTGGGCAAATCGATTGGGCGGCAACACCTACACGGCCGAGGACGTGACGGTGGCGCTGACGCCCGGGGAGAACGGGGTTCGTGCCGATCCCAACGGGTTGCCCATCCACGGCACGCTGGCGGCCTACCCGGGCTGGCGGGTGACGGCGGAGTCGGACAACGAGCTGGCCGCGGAGGTCGATTTCGGCGCCGACCCGCGGTTGCTGGCCAGCTTCCCGTATCCGCACGTGCTCTCGGTGGCGGTGCGGCTGGCCGACCGGGCGCTCACGGTGCGCACCACCGTCACCGCGAGCGGCGACACGGCGGTTCCGCTGTGCTTCGGCTTCCATCCCTACCTGCGCCTGCCGGACGTTGCGCGCGGCGACTGGATCATCGAAACGCCGCCGCTGCGGCACCTGCGGCTCGACGAGCGGGGGCTGCCCACCGGCGAGTCCGAATCCGAGCCGGCCCGCGAAGAACCCCTGGGCGACAAGGCTTTTGACGATGCCTACGACCAGGTCGGCCAGGGCGCGGTGTTCGCGGTGTCCGGCGGCGGCCGCCGCCTGGAGGTGCACTTCGAGCGGGGATATCCGGTGACGCAGATCTTCGCCCCACTCGCCGAAGAGGTCGTGTGCTTCGAGCCGATGACCGCGCCGACGGACGCGCTGCGCCGTGGCGGTTACTCGAGCGCGCGCCCGGGCGCGCCGGCGGTTACGCAGTTCTCGATTCGGTTGTGAGCGAACGGCTTTCACCACCGCAGCATGGGGAAGGGCCGGCGCGGGTGCCCGGCGGCGTAGCGGCTCAGACCCTTCGCGAGGAACGCGTGGAAGCCACAATACGGCAGCTCGGCGACCACGGAGCGAATCTCGGAGCGCCCGACCCCGTTACGGAGCAGGCCGCGGCTCACGTCGATACGGTCGGCGATCCGAAAGGCCTCGGCCATGAGTTCGTGCGATGGCCGCAGCCGGTGGTGTTCGACGATCAGCGTGCGCACGTCGGCGACGTTGTCGATGCCGAATTCTTCGGCGTGCGCGGCGGCCAGCTCGGCCGAGGGCCCGAGGTAGTCGAACGTGCCCGCGGTCCAGATGCCGAGATCGTGTGCGGCCCATGCCAGAACGGCGAAGTCGGGGACGGGACCGGCGAGCAGCTGTTGGTGATAGTTCATTCCGCGGTAGACGTGATTGCGGTAGGTCGGCAGTTGCGCACCCAGCTCGCGTTGGTATCGATGCAGCAGGGTCTCGACGATCGGGTGAACGGTGATCACTTCCATGCCGCGACCAGTCATGTGAGCGCTAGCGCGGCTTTCGCGGCTGCCACACCACCAGCGCGGTGCTCTTCGGCACCACCGCGATGTCGCGGCGCTGTCCGGCGCGCACCTGCGCCAGCTCCTCGGTGAGCTCCTTCACGCGTGACTGCAGCGCCTCCACCTGGTTGGTCAGCTCGATGATGCGCTTGATGCCGGCCAGGTTGACGCCCTCGTCCTGCGACAGCCGCTGCACCTCGCGCAGCAGGTCCACGTCGTGCTCCGAATAGCGGCGTCCCCCACCGGAAGTGCGCCTCGGGCTGACCAGCCCGAGGCGGTCATAGGTGCGCAGGGTCTGGGCGTGCATGCCGGCCAGTTCGGCGGCCACCGAGATCAGGAAGGTCCGGGCCTCCTCCTTGGGATTCCGTGAGCCTCTGGCCATCAGCGGTTACCTGCCCATCCCGCCCGCGGGTTGAAACCACTGGACTGCTCGGCGGCCGCGTAGGCCTCCAGCGCCTCCTGGGCGGCGCCCTCCAAGTTCGGCGGCACGGACACCTTCACGGTGACCAGCAGGTCGCCGTTGCCGCCGCCGCGCTTGGGCACACCGCGGCCGCGCACCCGCAGGATCCGGCCGTCGGCGGTGCCCTTGGGCACCCGCACGCCGACCTTGCCGTCCAGCGTGGGAACCGAAAGCGTTGAGCCCAAAGCCAACTCGCTGAAGCTGACCGGCACGGTCACGGTGAGGTCGTCGCCGTCCCGGCCGAACACCTTGTCCGGCCGCACATGCACGGTCACGTACAGGTCGCCCGACGGCGCGCCGCGCAGCCCGGCCTCGCCCTGCCCGGGCAGCCGGATCCGTTGCCCGTCCTCGACACCGGGCGGGATCCGCACGTTGATGGTGCGCGTGCGGGTCGTCACGCCGGTGCCTTTGCACTCGTCGCACGGGTGCTCGATGATCGACCCGCTGCCCCGGCAATCGGTGCAGGGCTCGGAGAAGCCGAACGCGCCCTGGTTGCGGTTGATCACGCCCGAGCCGTTGCAGCTGGGGCACACCTTCGGGCTGGTGCCCGGGCGCGCGCCGCTGCCATGGCAATTCGTGCACGGCGCCGGGCTGGTCAGCCGCAGCGGCATCGCGACGCCCTTGGCCGCCTCGACGAAATCGAGCTCGGTCTCGGTCTCCAGATCGTTGCCGCGCCGCGGCCGGCTTGGCCGGGGACTGGCGCCGCGTCCGAACAAGCCGCCGAACAGGTCGCCGATGTTGGCGCCGCCGCTTCGGCCGGCGGCATCGAACAGGTCGCTGAGGTTGAACTCCGCGCCGTCACCGCCGACGTTGAAGCTGAAGCCGCTGCCACCGTCGAACCTGCGGCCGCCGAAACCGCCGCCCGCGAACAGGCGGCGGGTCTCGTCGTACTCCTTGCGCTTCGCCGGATCCGACAACACGTTGTGCGCCTCCGAAACCGCCTTGAACCGTTCGCCGGCGGCCGGGTTGTCGGGGTTCGCATCCGGGTGCAGGTCGCGCGCCAGCTTGCGATAGGCGCGCTTGATCTCTTCCGGGCTGGCGTCAGAGGAGACGCCCAGCTCCTTGTAGAAGTCCTTTTCGACCCATTCACGCTGGGCCATGCCGCGTCACCCCCTCACCTTTCTCTATCTACTTGTCGTTTTTGATTGTCGTGCTTAGTCACCGGAGCCGTCGGCGTTATCGACCGTGTCGGACGGTTGCGTTTCGGCCGGGACCGGTTCTTCGCCCACGACGGTGTCGACCACGCCGACGAGGGCGTGCCGCAGCACCTGGTCGCCCAGCTTGTAGCCCTGCCGCATGACCGTGCCGATCACCGGCTTGGAGCCCTCGGCGCCGTCGCCCTCGTGCTGCACGGCCTCGTGCAGCACCGGGTCGAAGTCCTCGCCCTCCTCGCCGAACGCGGTGAGGCCGAGGCCGGTCAGCGCGCTGTCCAGCTTGTCAGCGACCGACTTCAGCGGGCCGGTTTCCAGGTCGCCGTGCTTGCGGGCCCGATCGAGATCGTCCAGCACGGGCAGCAATTGGCTGACCACGGCAGCCTTGGCCCGGTCCGCGGCGGCCTGCTGATCGCGCAACGCCCGCTTGCGGTAGTTGGCGAAGTCGGCCTGTACCCGCTGCAGATCGCCGAGCAATTCGGCCGCCTTACCGGCCTCCTCCGGGCTTTCGCCGGCGAACGCCTCCGGCGCCGACCCGCTGGGGGCCGGGCCGGAAGCGCCTTGCCGCACTTGACCGGTCTCGGGATCGATCCGCCGCTTGTCGGTGACCGTCACCTGTTCCTGGGGGGTGCCGTCGGTCACTTGGCCTCCCGGTCGTCGTCGACCACCTCCGCGTCCACGACGTCATCGGCCGAGCCGGAGGTGCCGCCGGCCTCGCCACCGGGCGCACCGGCTTGGCCGGCCTCCGCCTGGGTGGCCTCGTAGATGGCCTGGCCGAGCGCCTGGGACTCCTGGCCCAGCTTCTCCATCGCCGACTTGATCGCGGAGATGTCGGTGCCGGCCAGCGCCGACTTGGCCTCGGCCACCGCGGTGTCCACCTTGTTCAGCGTGTCCTCGGGGACCTTGCTGCCGCCCTCGGCCTCGCGCTGTTCCTTGACGAACTTCTCCGTCTGGTAGACCAGCGTCTCGGCCTGGTTGCGGATGTCGGCTTCCTCGCGGCGCTGACGGTCCTCCTCGGCGTGCGCCTCGGCGTCCTTGATCATCCGGTCGATCTCCTCCTTGGACAGGCCGGAGCCCTCCTGGATCTTGATCGTGTTCTCCTTGCCGGTGCCCTTGTCCTTGGCCGTGACGTGCACGATGCCGTTGGCGTCGATGTCGAAGGTGACCTCGATCTGCGGGACGCCGCGCGGGGCCGGCGGGATGCCGGTCAGCTCGAAGGAGCCGAGCAGCTTGTTGTGCGAGGCGATTTCGCGCTCACCCTGATAGACCTGGATCTGCACGGACGGCTGGTTGTCGTCGGCCGTGGTGAAGGTCTCCGACCGCTTCGTCGGGATGGTGGTGTTGCGCTCGATGAGCTTGGTCATCACGCCACCCTTGGTCTCGATACCGAGGCTAAGCGGCGTAACGTCAAGCAGCAGAACGTCTTTCACCTCACCCTTGAGCACACCGGCCTGCAGCGCGGCGCCCACGGCAACCACCTCGTCGGGGTTGACGCCCTTGTTAGGCTCCTTGCCACCGGTGAGCTCCTTGACCAGCTCGGTCACCGCGGGCATGCGGGTGGAACCACCAACCAGCACGACGTGGTCGATGTCCGACACCGAGATGCCGGCGTCGGAGATCACCGACTTGAACGGCGCACGGGTGCGGTCCAGCAGGTCCTGGGTGATGCGCTGGAACTCGGCGCGGGTGAGCTGCTCGTCGAGGAACAGCGGGTTCTTGTCCGCGTCGACGGTGATGTAGGGCAGGTTGATCGAGGTGCTCTGCGAGCTCGAGAGCTCGATCTTGGCCTTCTCGGCCGCTTCACGCAGCCGCTGCATCGCCATCTTGTCCTTGGTCAGGTCGATGCCGCTGGTGCCCTTGAACTTGTCGACGAGCCATTCGACGACGCGGTCGTCCCAGTCGTCGCCACCGAGGTGGTTGTCACCGCTGGTGGCGCGAACCTCGACCACGCCCTCGCCGATCTCGAGCAGCGAGACGTCGAAGGTGCCGCCACCGAGGTCGAAGACCAGGATGGTCTGCTCCTTCTCGCCCTTGTCCAGGCCGTAGGCCAGCGCCGCGGCGGTGGGCTCGTTGACGATGCGCAGCACGTTCAGGCCGGCGATCTGGCCGGCCTCCTTGGTCGCCTGCCGCTGGGCGTCGTTGAAGTAGGCGGGCACGGTGATGACCGCGTCGGTGATGTCCTCACCGAGGTAGGCCTCCGCGTCGCGCTTCAGCTTCATCAGCACGCGGGCGCTGATCTCCTGCGCCGTGTACTTCTTGCCGTCGATCTCGACGGACCAGTCGGTGCCCATGTGCCGCTTGACCGACCTGATGGTGCGGTCGACGTTGGTCACCGCCTGGTTCTTGGCGGGCTGGCCGACCAGCACTTCGCCGTTGCGGGCGAAAGCGACGATCGACGGTGTGGTCCGCGAACCCTCGGAGTTCGCGACGACGACGGGGTCGCCGCCCTCGAGGACCGAGACGACTGAGTTGGTGGTCCCGAGGTCGATACCGACCGCACGAGCCATAGTGATTCCTCCTGATTACGTAGAGCCTTTTTGGTGCCACTATGCTGAGTGAACCCCGCTCAAGCCTGCCCTCGCGGGCGTCGTGGTGTCAACCCAGCCTTGAGTCTTCTTCGCTCAACTTGTTGACCATGCTAACGGCGGGCGCGCCCGTCTTGTTCCGGGGGTGGTCGTTGCGTGTGAACACAGGGCGCCCTAGACGCACAACTACCGCCCTCAGCTCACACTGAACGCCGTCAGCTCACACTCGACGCGCCGGGCTCCGGGATCATCTCCTCGATCAGCGAGAACACCGCGCGGGTGGCGGCGCTGGGCGGGCGCAGCGCAGCCATCGCGACGTACAGGCGCCAGCACAGGTCGTAGTCGGAGATCCGCAGCGTCGCCAGGCCGTCGTCGCCGATCTCGTCGAGGATGAACCGGCTCAAGAACCCGATGCCCAAGCCGTTTCGGACGTGGGTCGCGGTGGTGGCGATGTCGGCGACCTCGAGGGCGATCGTGCGCTGCACCCCGGCCGTCGCGAAGGCCCGGTCGGCCACTGCCCGGTTGCCGTAGCCCGGCGGGCCGTCGATGAACGACATCCCGGCCAGCTCGGCCAGCGACACCGACTCTCGGCCGGCCAGTGGGTGATCCGCCGGAACGACCAGGAGGAGCGGATAGGCCGCGACCAGCCGGGTGTGCAGGTCGGTGGGCGGCCCGTCGGGCAAGACGAGCAGGGCGACGTCGAGGCTGTCATCGCGCAGCTGCTGCGCCAGGCCCGCCGAACCCGCCCGGGCGAAACGAATTTGGACCAGCACGCCGGGATGCCGGGCACGCAGCTCGGCCAGCAGCCTCGGCATGTCGATGTTGTTGATCGACATCAGCGTTCCCAGCCTGACGGTCCCCCCGACGGAGCCGCCGGTGGCCGCAACGGCATCCTTGGCCGCGCGGGCCGCGTCGATGGTGGCGCGGGCGTGCGGCGCCAGCTCGCGTCCCGCCGGCGTGAGCGTCACGCCCGCGGGTCCCCGGACGAACAGCTCCGCGCCGAGTTCGCGCTCGAGGGCCTTGATGGTCGCGGACACCCCGGATTGGACGACGTGCAATCTCTTGGCGGCCCGGGTGAAGCTGAGGTTGTCCGCGACAGCGAGAAAATACTCCAACTGGCGAAGCTCCACGGAGCCCATTATCACCGTCGGTGATGGCTCCCATCAGGAATTTTCGTTGGCGTCTGACGGTTCGGTCGATTTACGGTTCGCAATTGGGTCGCGTCGATCCCAACCCCCCCTCAATTTGGACGGTGCGCGTTATGAGTTTGCAGGGCCCCACCCTGACCAGAACCCGAACCCGGTGGTCCTCGGCGTCCACCGACGACCAGTTCGTCGTGCAGAACCCGGCGACGGGCCAGACGGTCACGGTCGTCCAGGGCGCCGGGCCGGACGAGGTGGACCAGGCCGTCCGCCGGGCGCACGCCGCGCACCTGCGCTGGAAGCAACGCCCCGCGCGGGAGCGCGGCCGATACCTGCGCCAGGTCGCCGAGGTGATCCGCGCCCACGCCGACGAGATCGCCGCGCTCGAGACGCTGGAGATGGGCAAGCCGATCACGCAGGCGCGCAACTTCGACGTGGAAGCCGCGATCGCCATCTTCGAGTACTTCGGCGCCATGGTGGAGGCGCTGCCCAGCCAGGCCCGCGACTACGGACCCGTCCTGGACGTCACCACGCTAGAGCCGTACGGCGTGATCGCGTGCATCGTCCCGTTCAACTGGCCGCCGATCCACACCGCGGGGAAGGTCGCGCCGGCGCTGGCGGTCGGCAACGCCGTCGTGCTCAAACCGCCGGAACAGACGCCCTCGGTGGTGTTGCGGATGGTCGAGCTGATCCAGTCGGTGCTGCCGGACGGTGTCGTGCAGGCCGTGCCCGGCAGGGGTGAGGTGGGCGCCGCGCTGGCCGGGCATCGGCTGGTCGGCAAGGTGTCCTTCACCGGATCGCCGCGGACGGGCGCGGCGGTGCTGCGCACCGCGGCCGGCAACCTCACCCCGACGCTGATGGAACTCGGCGGAAAGAACCCACTGGTCGTTTTCGACGACGCCGACCTGCACGACGCGCTGCTGGCCGCGGTCGACGGCGGCTTCTTCAACCAGGGCGAGGCCTGCACTGCGGCGTCGCGAATCCTGGTGCAGGACAGCGTCTATGCGGAGTTCGAGGCGAAGTTGTGCGCCGCGGTGGGCCGGCTGCGGGTGGGCGATGGCGCCGACCCGGCGACCGACGTCGGGCCGTTGGTCACCCGCAAGCAGCAGAATCAGGTCCTCGATTACCTGCGGATCGGCGTGGCCGAAGGCGCCCACATCGCCGCCCAGGCGCCGCTGCCCGACGATCCCCGCTTGGCCGACGGCTTCTACGTCGCGCCGACCGTCCTGACAGGCGTGACCCCCGCAATGCGGGTGGCCCGCGACGAGATCTTCGGCCCCGTCGTCACCCTCATGCCGTTCACCGACGAGGACGAGGCGGTGCGCATCGCCAACGCCACGCCGTTCGGACTGGTCGCGGCGGTGTTCACCCAGGACAGCGATCGCGCGCTGCGGGTGAGCCGGCGGATCCGGGCCGGGGCCGTCTTCGTCAACAACTATCAGCGGATTTCCATCGGCACCGGATTCGGCGGCGTCGGCCACAGCGGGTTCGGCCGCGAGCACGCCCAGGAAACGCTGGCGGAGTACGGCTACACCAAGACGATCCGGCTGGCCTCCGATCGCGACGAGCTGACGTACTGGAGCGCCGCCGCCCGGGTGCTGGCCGGCTGATGCGGACGATTGCACTCGAAGAGCATTACGCCACAACGGATTTCCTGAACGGCCCCGGCCGCTGGCTGGCGTCGCGCACCGGCATCGTCGAACCGATCAGCGATCTGGGTGACGGCCGGATCGCGGCGATGGACGACGCCGGCGTCGACGTGGCGGTGCTGTCGCTGGCCGCGCCGGGCGTCGAACAGTTGGACGGGCCGCAAGCCGTTCGGCTGGCCCGCGAATGCAACGACGAGCTCGCGAAGGCGGTCGGGCGATACCCGGGGCGGCTGGCGGGCTTCGCCGCCCTGCCGATCAGCGCACCCGCAGAGGCCGCCGGCGAACTCGAGCGCACGGTGCGCGACCACCGCTTCGTCGGCGCGGTGATCAACGGGCACAGCCAGGGTCGCTACCTCGACGATGCGTTCTTCGACCCCGTCCTGTCGCGGGCGGCCGAGCTGCGGGTGCCGATCTACCTGCACCCGACCATCCCGCCGGCGGGCGTCATCAAGTCCAGCTACGCGGGATTCTCCGACCAGGTCACGTTCACGCTGGCCACCGTCGGATGGGGCTGGCACATCAACACGGGCACCCATGTGCTGCGCCTGATCCTCGGCGGCGTGTTCGACCGGTACCCCGAGCTGCAGGTCGTCATCGGGCACATGGGCGAGGCGATCCCGTTCATGCTGCCGCGGTTCGACGCGACGCTGAAGCCCGACCTCACCGGCCTGCAGCATCCCGTCAGCACCTATCTGAGGCGAAACCTGAACTACACCTTCGCCAACTTCAACGACGAGGCCACCTACGCCAACCTGGTCGCGCAGGTCGGCATCGGGCGGGTGTGTTTTTCGGCCGACTACCCGTTCGGGTCGATGCGCGCCGCACGGGACTTCCTCGACGGCCTGCCGCTGAACGACGACGACCGCGCGCTTATCAGCCACCGCAATGCCGAGCGGTTGCTGGGCCTGTAAAAACTTCGCCGATTGTTGGTGGGCACGCGGCGCGCCCATGGGTTAGCCTGAGCGTTCCCCGGAGCCACCACGGCAGGAGCTCGATGCCACCAGACAGTGCCGCCGAGCGGCTCGCCCGCGAGGACGAGGGCTATCACAAGAGCCTCAAAAACCGTCAGATTCAGATGATCGCCCTCGGTGGCGCCATCGGCACCGGGCTGTTCCTCGGCGCCGGCGGACGGCTGGCCTCGGCGGGCCCCGGGCTGTTCCTGGTCTACGGGGTCTGCGGCATCTTCGTCTTCCTGATCCTGCGCGCGCTCGGCGAGCTGGTGCTGTACCGCCCGTCGTCGGGATCGTTCGTGTCGTACTCCCGTGAATTCTTCGGGGAAAAGCTGGCTTACGTCGCCGGCTGGATGTACGTCCTCAACTGGTCGATGACGGGCATCGTGGACACCACCGCGATCGCGCACTACTGCCACTACTGGAAGATTTTCCAGGCCGTCCCGCAGTGGACGATCGCGCTGTTCGCGCTGCTGGTGGTGCTGTCGATGAACCTGATCTCGGTCAAGGCCTTCGGCGAGCTGGAGTTCTGGGCGTCGTTGATCAAGGTGCTGGCACTGGTCACCTTCCTCGTCGTCGGCACCATCTTCCTGGTGGGGCGCTTCAAGATCGACGGCCACAACACCGGCACCGGCCTGTGGGACACCCACGGCGGGCTGATGCCCACCGGTCTGCTGCCGCTGGTGCTCGTCACCTCCGGCGTGGTATTCGCCTATGCCGCAATCGAACTCGTCGGCATCGCGGCCGGGGAAACGGCCAACCCGGAGAAGGTCATGCCGCGCGCGATCAACTCGGTGGTGTTCCGCATCGCGGTCTTCTACATCGGCTCGACCGTGCTGCTGGGCCTGCTGCTGCCCTACACCGCCTACAAGGCCAACGTCAGCCCGTTCGTGACGTTCTTCTCCAAGGCCGGGGTCCACGGGGCCGGCAGCGTGATGAACGTGGTGGTGTTGACCGCCGCGCTGTCGAGTTTGAACGCGGGGCTGTATTCCACCGGCCGCATCCTGCGATCGATGGCGATCAACGGCAGCGGCCCGAAGTTCACCGCGCCGATGTCGAAGCGGGGCGTGCCGTACCGCGGCATCCTGCTCACCAGCGCCGTGGGTCTGTTGGGCATCGTGCTCAACGCCGTCAAACCCAGCCAGGCGTTCGAGATCGTGCTGCACATCGCGGCCATCGGCATCGTGTTCGCCTGGGGAACGATCGTGGCGAGCCAGCTGCAGTTCTACCGGCTGGCAAAGGCCGGCAGGGTGGAACGCCCGAAGTTCCGGATGCCGCTGTCGCCGTACAGCGGCTACCTCACGCTGGCGTTCCTGGCCGGCGTGGTGGTCCTGATGTTCTTCGACAAGGTGCAGGGCCCTTACCTGATCGGCGCGACCGTCGTCGGCGTCCCCGCGCTCATCGGCGGTTGGTTCCTGGTCCGCCACCGGGTGACCGCCGCGCAGGACACCGTCACCCCGGCCACCCCCGCTCAGGGCTCGTCGATGTCCTGACCCCCGGCGAGGTCGCCGCAGTCGACGGCCTCGACGTCGGACCGGTCGCGCAGGTACTCCCCCGCGCCCCGATCCCCGTTTAGCTGCTTGAGTACGTCGGGCCAGTGCCGGCGCGCGATGACCACCGGATGGCCCGGCCGCTCGCCGAAGTACGCACGGGCCAGGCCACTGTCCGACGCCCATGCGCGGCCGAGGACCCGCGCCACCACGGCGGGACCGACGTCGGGAGTATCGATGACGTGCAGCACCGCGTACTCCCCGCCCATGCGGCCGGCCTCGCCCAGCCCGGCGCGCACCGAGGCGCTCAGCCCGTCGCGCCAGTCCGGCGCGAAGACCGGAGTGACACCCGGCGGGGCCGCGGCATCCCACGTCGGCAACGCGGCGCCCAGCACCAGCACGACGTCGTCGCAGCCACCATCGCGCAGCGCCCCGACCGCGGCGTCCAGCCAGCCCTCCACCAGCACCTTCGGCCGCCCGTAACGGCGTCCCTCGCCCGCGGCGAGCAGGACGCCGACGGGCCTCGACTGTGATAACGCCACTCTCCTATGATGGCATCGAGGTTCTCGTAACGCGACAACCGGATGGAGCGCAATGACTCAAGACGCGCACGCGGCGACGGCCACGACGCCGCGATACGCGGGCACCCGCGTGCAGCGGGTGGAGGATCTTCGGCTGCTGACCGGGCGCGGCGGGTTCGTCGACGACATCTCGCGCCCCGGCATGCTGCACGCCTGCTTCGTGCGCAGCCCGTTCGCCCGCGCCAAGATCAACGGCATCGACGCGTCGGCGGCGCTGGCACTGCCCGGCGTGCGCGCGGTGTTCACCGCCGCCGACCTCAACCCCGACATCAAGGAGTCGTGGCACGCCGTCGCCGGCAAGGACGTGCCGGACACGCCCCGCCCGCCGCTGGCCGAGGGCGAGGCGAAGTTCGTGGGCGACCCGGTCGCCCTGATCGTCGCCGAGAGCCGCTACATCGCCGAGGACGCGCTGGAGCTCGTCGACGTCGACTACGAGCCGCTGCCCGCGATCACCGACCTCACCCGCGCGCAGTCCTCGGACGTGCTGGTGCACGACGCCTACGCGAACAACGTCGCGGGCGGGATGGGCGGCGCGCCGCCGGACGAAGAGGTGTTCGCCGCCGCGGCATGCGTGGTGAAAGAGAACATCTACCAACAGATTTACGCGCCCGTACCGATCGAGACCCGCGGGCTGGTTGTCGAGTGGGAGGCCGCGTCGGAGGAGCTCACCCTGTGGGCGTCTACGCAAACCCCGCACGAGCTGCGCGCGTTCTGCGCGCGCCTGTTAGGGATTGCGGCGCAACGGGTTCGGGTGATCATGCGCGACACCGGCGGCGGTTTCGGCCAGAAGGTGGTCCCGATGCGCGAGGACATGTGCATCATGCTGGCCGCCCGCAAGGTGCCGGCGGCGCTGAAGTGGATCGAGGACCGCCGCGAGAACCTGATGTCGGCCGGGCAGGCCCGGCACGTCGACGGCACGGGCCGGATGGCGTTCGACGAAGACGGCAACATCCTGGCCGCCGACATCGACTTCGTCCAGGACGTCGGCGCGTACCCGACGCCCTACCCGGTGCTGACCACGGCCGCCATCGGCATGTTCTTCCCCGGGCCCTACCGCGTGCCCAAGGCCAGCTTCAACTACAAGACGGTGTTCACGAACACCAGCGGACTGGCCGCCTACCGCGGCCCGTGGCAGTACGAGACGCTGGCGCGCGAAATCCTGCTGGACATCGCCGCCCGCAAGATGGGCATGGACCCGGTCGAGCTGCGCCGGCGCAACCTGCTGCGCCGTGACGAGATGCCGTACTTCAACCCCAACGGCATGCCGTACGACCACGTCGCCCCCAGCGAGACGTTCGAGCAGGCCGTGAAACTCCTTGACCACGAAGGGTTTCGCAAGGAACAGCGCGAGGCGCTGGCCCAGGGCCGCTACCTGGGGCTGGGGTTCTCGGCGTACATCGAGCCGACCGGGGCGGCGACGGGCCACCTGGCCACCGAGGGTTGCACCATCCGGATGGAGCCGACGGGCAAGGTCAACGTCTACGTGAACGGCGGCTCCAGCGGAAACAGCTTGGAGACCACCGTCATTCAGCTGACCGCCGACGCGCTGGGCGCCGACATCGACGACGTCGCCACCATCCAGGGCGACACCGCGGTCACACCCTACGGGGCCGGGACGCAGGGCAGCCGCAGCGGCCCGATGACCGCCGGGGCCGTCGAGGAGGCGGGCACGAAGCTGCGCGAGAAGATCGTGGCGCTGGCGGCGCACCAGCTGAAGGTGCCCGAATCCGAAGTGGAACTGGCGAATTCGACCGCCGCCGTCCGGGGCGACCCGTCGAAGCGGGTGACGTTCGGCGAGCTGGCCTACCTGTCCTACTACTCGCCGCAGGCGCTGCCGCCGGACATGTCGCCCGAGCTGGAGGCCACCGCCCGCTACGTCGCAAAGGCCCCCATCCTGTGGTCGAACGCGACCCATGCGTGCACCTGCGAGGTGGACGTCGCCACCGGCAAGGTCACGCTGCTGCGCTACATCGTCAGCGAGGACGTCGGCCCCATGATCAACCCGACTATCGTGGAGGGCCAGATCGCCGGCGGGACGGTGCAGGGCATCGGCGGCGCGCTGATGGAGGACCTCGCCTACGACGACGACGGCAACCCGCTGGCGACGACGTTCGTCGACTACCTGTTGCCGACGGCCACCGAGGTCCCGCCCATCGAGTTCGGCCACGTGGAGATCCCCGGCCCGGGGCCCGGCGGTTACAAGGGCGCAGGCGAGGGCGGGGCGATCGGCTCGGTGCCGGCGGTGATCAACGCCATCAACGACGCGCTCGCACCCCTGGGGGTGACGGTCGCCCGGCTGCCCGCCAGCCCGGCGTCGATCGCGTCGCTGCTGAGCGAGGCGAGCCGGTGAAGCCCGCCGCGTTCGACTACCACCGTCCCGACACCGTCGAGGACGCCGTCGCGTTGCTCGCCGAACTGGGCGATGACGCCAAGATCATTGCCGGTGGCCAGAGCCTGGTCCCGATGCTGGCGATGCGGCTGGCCTACTTCGACCATCTCATCGACATTTCCCGGCTTTCCGAGCTGCGGGGCATCGAGCGCCGGGGTGCCGAACTGTGGATCGGCGCCGGAACCACCGAGTTTACCGTCGGCGCGGATGCCCAAGTGCGCCAATCGGTTCCGCTGCTGACTCGGGCGACCCCGTTTGTCGGGCACTTCCAGATCCGCAACCGCGGCACCCTCGGCGGGTCGATCGCGCACGCCGACGCCGCGGGCGAATACCCGGCGGCCGCGCTGGCGCTGGACGCGGTGATGGAGGTCCTCTCCCCGCGCGGGCGGCGCGAGATCGCCGCCGCGGACTTCTTCGCCGGCCTGTGGGAGACCACGATGGAACCCGACGAGGTGCTGACCGGGGTCCGGTTCCCGGTGTGGGACGGCAGGTCCGGGTTTTCAGTGCAGGAATTCGCCCGCCGCCACGGCGATTTCGCGATCGCCGGCGCGCTGGTCGCCGTCCAGCTCGACGACGGCGACCGGGTGTCCCGCTGCGGGATCGGGCTGCTGGGCCTGGGCCCCACGGTCGGGCGCGCCACGGCGGCCGAGGCCGCGGTGATCGGCAAGCCGGTCGGCGAGCTGGTCCCCGAGGAGATCGGCCGGACCGCGATGACCGGCCTCGACGATGTTCCGACCGACCTGCAGGGGACGGCGGCCTACCGCACCCAGGTCGGGGCCACCATGGTCGCGCGCGCCTGGGCGCAAGCCATCGAGGAAGCACTCGGGGAGACAAGTCATGCATGAACAGCCGGTTCAGTTGTCGGTCAACGAGACTCCCATCGCGGCCAGCGTCGAACCGCGCATGACGCTGGCGGACTTCCTGAGGGAGCGGTGCGGGCTCACCGGCACCCATCTCGGCTGCGAACACGGCGCCTGCGGCGCGTGCACGGTGCTGGTGGACGGCGACGCCGTGCGGTCCTGCCTGATGTTCGCGGTCCAGGCGGACGGCACGGAGGTGACGACGGTCGAGGGCATCGCGTCGCCCGACGGCACCCTGTCGCCGGTGCAGGTCGCGCTGCGGGAGTGCCACGGGCTGCAATGTGGCTTCTGCACGCCGGGTTTCGTGACCACGCTGACCGCGTTGCTGCGCGACAACCCCAACCCCACCGACGACGAGATACGCGAGGGCCTGTCCGGGAACTTCTGCCGCTGCACGGGCTACCAGGGCATCGTCGCCGCGGCCCATCGGGCGGCCGAGCTGGGGTCGGTCACGCAGCGGTAAACCTGCGCCATCGGCTCTGCATCGATAACGGCGTAGTTACAGTGCATTTCGCCGCTCCTTGCGTACTCTAAGCGCTGAAATCGAAGACTTTCGGGGAGCGGCGCGTGCAGTTATCGCAAAAGGCGCGGCGAAGGCTGGCCGGCGGCTCGCTGCTGCTCTCGGCCGTCCTCGCCGGCCCCGCACTGGTTTCGGGCTGCAGCTCGCTGATCGACGGCAAGCCGGTCGCCACCCCCGGAACCGGGCCGACCGAGCCAACCTTCCCCACGCCGCGGCCGACCACGACGACGCCGGCGCCGACCAGCACCAGCCCGGCCCCGTCGACGAGCCCGACCGGCCCGGCCAGCCCGACCACACCGCCGGCCGGGGTGATCCCGTTGCCGCCGGACCACAACGGCTACGTCTTCATCGAGACCAAGTCCGGCGTGACGCGCTGCCAGATCAACAAGGAGACCGTCGGCTGCGAGGCGCCGTTCACCAATTCCCCACTGCAGGACGGTGAGCACGCCAACGGCGTCAGCATCAGTTCCGCCGGCAACGTGCAGTGGGTGCTGGGCAACCTGGGCGCCATCCCGACTGTCACCATCGACTACAAGACCTACGCCGCGCAGGGCTGGACGATCGTCGCCACCGAACAGGGCACCCGCTTCACCAACGACCGCACTCACCACGGCATGTTCGTCAGCGTCGAGAAGGTCACGACTTTCTGAGTCGACCAGCAGCCAGGCCGTGATCGAGACAGATCTTTCTAAGACCAACATTTCTTGAGGCGTCGTGGCCTGGAATTTTGAAGGACGGCGCGACCTTTGGGTGGCGTCTCATATGTGGTCTATTTCGAGACCCCATTCAGTTCTGTTCGGGCGTGGTCGATTTGGTCGAAGGCGTAGGTCGCGATCTCGGCGGTGGTCATGGTCTCGCCCTTGCGGGCGAGCGATTCGTAGGCCTGGTCACCGAGCATCTTGCGGAGGTGGGCGATGGCGGTGTTGAACTCGGGTAGGGCCGTTGCCGTAAGGGGGCTCACTGCAAACCCGGCGATGGTGGCCGCCGGTTCATAGCGGCCGAGCCGGTCGAAAAACGCGGCGAGCACAGCCAGCGGGACGCGGATACCGGTGGTGTTACCCGCGTCGTGGCGGTTGCGGATCGCCACAGTGAAGTAGTCGAGCGCGTCCAGCGGGTCGCCGCGTTTGGCCTCAAGCCGAGACAGACTGCCCGCCAGGTGTGTCTTGGCGGCACGGTTGCCGCTGTCTTCAGCGATCACCAGACCCCGGCGGAGGGCGTCTCGCGCTGCGGCGGGATCGGTATCGCTGAAGGCGCCCCCGTGGGCGTAAAGCGCGTGTGAGAGCAAAAAGGGGTTGTGGGTGGACACGGCCGCGTCGATTAGGCCGTTCGCGGCGGCCTGCGCCTCCTCACCGCAGCCGGCTATCAACAGTGCGCCGACCAAGGATGCCCTGGTGAGAATATGGGTATCGCGACCGTGTGCCAGCTGGGCGCGGCACCACTCGACCAGCCGTTCGGGCTGGCCGATGATGACGTACACCAGGCCAAGCACGCCCACGACGCCGAACGGCACTTTTTCGCTACGGCCACTGCCGATTACCAGCTGGGCAGCTTCGGTGTAGCGGATAGCCGCTTCGATCCGTCCGGGCACGCAGCACAGAGAGGCCATGACGTACAGGAACGCCAGTCGGGGATGGTCGACGGCGCGCGCGGGCTCGATGAGCTCTTCGGCCCAGGCGATCGGCTCGTAATTGTCGACGCAAAAGCCGATGTGCCCCGCGTACGTGGCGATGGTGGCGGCGGTGTCGAGATCGCCGTGGTCGGCGGCCCACCGAAATGCGGCGCGCAGATTAGCCAGTTCAATAATGAACCAGTCGTAGGCCTGCCGCTGGCGGGGGCTGTCCCACAGGGCCATGATGTCGGCTTCGCGCCCCGCGAAGTAGCGAGCATGTGCTGCACGGGCCTGGTCAGCTCCACCACCGGCGACGAGTTGGTCCTCGGCGAACTGGCGGATCGTCTCCAGCATCAAATACCGAGTCCGCCCCGAGGAGCGGGCGGCGACCAGCAGCGACTTGCGCACCAAGGCATCGAGCAGGTCGAGGATGGCGTACTCGTCAAGGTCATCTGATCCGACTACGGCGCAGGTGCTGTGCAGGTCAAATCCGCCCGCGAAAACCGAACAGCGTTCGAGGACTGTCTTTTCGGTGCCGTCGAGAAGGTCGTAGGACCAGGCCACCGCGTGGCGCAACGTGTGATGGCGCTCCAGGCCTCGCCGGGAACCGACCAACAGCCGGAACCGCTGATCCAGACGATCACGCACCTCGCTTGCCGTCATCGACGCCATCCGCGAGGCCGCCAACTCGATGGCCAACGGTATCCCGTCGAGGCGGCGGCAAATCTCGATGACCGCCTTCGCCTCGTCAGTTGTGGCCATCGAGAAGCGGGGAGCCACGCTGCGTGCGCGTTCGACGAACAGGTTGACTGCGGCAGAGTCGATACCCGCACGGACACCCAACGAAGGCACCGGCCACAGTTGCTCGTCGGCTACCCCCAATCCTTCGCGGCTGGTGGACAGAATCCTCACCGTCGCCGACTGCGCGACCATCGCCTCGATGAGATCTGCGGCGACATTGAGGACGTGCTCACAGTTGTCGAACACCAGCAGCCGGACCCTGCCGTCCAACGCGGTGGCGACACTCTCAGCCACGCTCATGCCCGGCTGTTGAGTGATGCCCAGCACCGCCGCTACCGCATCGGGCACCGCCGTCGGATCAGTAACCGCAGCCAGTTCGAAAAACCAGACACCATCCGGGAACTCATCCGATAGGCGTGCCGCGACTTCTAACGCGAGCCGCGTCTTCCCGACCCCGCCGACGCCGGTCAGCGTTACCAACTGATGGGACCTCACCGCTGCTTCGACCTGGGCGACCTCCGACTCGCGCCCGATGAAGCTGGTGACGGCCCGAGGGAGATTTCCCGGAGTCGTGTCCAAAGCTCGCAGCGGCGGAAACTCCGCGCCCAATCCGGCGGCCCGTACTTGAAAGACCCCGACCGGCATCGGTACATCCCGCAGCCGTCGCGGCCCCAGATCCAGGAGATCCACTCCGCTCAGCAGAGCCGCCGTCGAGTCGGCCACCAGGATCTGCCCTCCATGCCCGGCTGCCATCACGCGTGCCGCACGGTTCAGCACTGCACCGAAGTAGTCACCTTCGCGGAGTTCTGCTTCGCCGGTCGCAATTCCCATCCGCACCGGCAAGTCCAGCGCACGCTGCGCCGCCACGGCGGCATCGACCGCTGACTTGGGTGAGACGAACGCAGCGCACACGCCGTCACCGGTGTGTTTGAACAACCAGCCCTCGTGCGCATCGATGGCCTTACACAACACTTCGTCATGGGCGGCTAAAGCGATCCGCATTGCGTCCGCGTCGGACTCCCACCGACGGGTCGACCCCTCAATATCGGTGAACAGAAATGTCACTACGCCCAAAGGCGGGTCCCGTCGGGACACCTGCACAGGATGTCATATGAGCCACGTCAACGTCGCCAGCCGAAACGAATTTTCAAGCCCGAGTATATCGTCCATTTTGAGCTATCAGCTGGACCATAATCTGCGGGCCGAGGCACCGAACCCGCGATGAGGCGCATGGAAACCCGACACGATGGTGAGCCACCTTGCACGAGATCAATGCCCGGTCACGAGGATCCGTCGAATCGACGACGTAAGCATCGTCTTGTCAAACTGTTTTCAGACACCAGGTCCGTGGACGCACCGGTGACGAAGTAGGTCGAACATGGGAGGATGCCGGATACCCGCGGCCGTTCGGCAGGCTCGATCAATGTTGGGGGACCACATGGCTCACGAGCTGGCACCTGAGTAGCGGCAACCACGATGACCGTCCAGCGGCTGGATATCCCGGCAAGTCAGTGGCGCCAGGCAGACATCACTGCGGTACGGAATGTGCTGACCAATGTCGGCGATGATCCGGCACGGGTCCTGGCCTGGCGCGGATCGGTCGTCCTGAGCTTCGCCGACGTGCCGGACGGTTATCCCTACCTGAATCCGGCGATCGCTGCCTTCCTGCAAAAGCTGTATTCAGAGGTCCCACACGTCTTGTACTTCCTCAATCCGGATCGGGCGAGCGGTGCGCTTGACAGCTTCTATGCGTCAATCGGCGCCCTGTCTGAAACCGAACACGGAGTATGGGTCATGTGGTCGGATGACGTCGCGGCGGCGTTCTACCAAGCGCTGGCCGCGGCTGCTGAGTTCGCGATCAATCGAGGCGATGACTGGGTCGCGGTCGTCGAGGGCTTCGAGTACCACGAAGTCCAGACGAGGAATTCGGAGATACGCGCGATTCTCATCGCTCGCGGAGTTATACCGGCGTAAGGCGGGAGCCGCCGTCATGCCATCGCTTCGGCCCAGGCGATATGCCCTTGGTAGCCAAGCGTTTTCGCCATGTCGCGGTAACGGTCCCGGCGATCGCGGTAGGCGGCCTCGTCGCCGCGACTTCGCGCCGACAGCGCTCGCAGACGCAGCAGCCAGATGTCGCGCATCACCAGGCCCTCATCGGCGGAGGCGGCCGCCAACCGCTCGATCGCGTCCTCGGCTTCTGCCACGTCACCGTCGGCCCCGCGGTCGAGCAGCGTTTCCACCAGAGCACCGGTCACGGGAATGCCCCACAGCAGTAGCCGTCCGTCGCGGAACACATGGTCGCCCGTGGCGCGCAGGAGCGCGATGGCCTCATCGCGGTCTGCACGCGTCGCCTGTTCACGCGCCAAGTACGCCTCGATGACCGGCAAGTCGCACACGTTGTGCCCCTGGCTGAGGAACACCTCGCGGACCCCGACGGCGAGCTGCTGCCCGCGGTCACGCTCGGCAGCCTCTTGGCGATTCATCAGCGCAAGGCTCAACGCCGCCCGGATGAAACCCACCACGACGTCGTCACTGGAGCGCTCGGCAATCCGTAGGGCACCCTCGATCTCGTCCAGCGCACGATCATCCGGCCTCAGGACGCCGAACGGGATCCCGAGCAAGTAGGCGTAGCCGACGACCCCCGCGTAGGAAGCCGGGTCAATCTGTCGGGCCATCGGCATGCCGCGCCGCAGGTCTTCGGGCCATCCGGGAAGGCCCAGGAAATAACGGGCCATGCCCCGCGACGCGAACGCGAGCGCCAGCGGAGACCCGACCAGGAAGTTGCCTTTCGTCGGATCGCCGTCGGCCAGGTCGATCACGGTCTGCGAGCATCGCAGCACGTCACACCACCGGCCGCATTCGATCTGGCCGTAGATCACCGGGAACGAAAGCCCCACCGTCAGGTTCGCGTCTTCGAGCGCCTCGGCGAGGGCCCAGGCTTCCGACGCCAGCTGCGACGCCTCGCGCAGCCGGTCCTGATGGGCATGGCCGACCACCGAACCCGCCGTCGCGATGCCCAATGATGCCTTGTCCCCCGCAGCGTTGCACAAGTCCCGCAATTCATCGAAGCGGTCACCGGCGATGTCGGCGTGGACACGCCAGCCCGTCCCGCACAACATGGTGCGCGGGGCGATGCGCATGGCCGCCCGGTGCGGGGGGTCGGCTTGTAGTGCATCGGCGATATCTGCCGCACGCTGCCAGCTCAGCCGCGCCGCCTTTATGTCCCGGTTGGTCGCCCAGGTCGCGGCGCGCATGTGCCAGCCGTATGCGGCTTGCAGATCGCCGGCGGCCTCAAGATGTTCGGCGATCAGTGCGGCCTTTTCGTCCGAGTCTTCGGCGCCGGCCTCAATCGCGGCGGCCAGTCGGCGGTGCAGATCCGAACGGTCCGATTTGAGCTGTGCTTCGTAGGCCACCGCACGAATGAGCGGATGGTGAAAGACGAATTCCGGTTCAGGACTGACCCGGACCTGATCGATGAGCTGTGCTGCCATCAATGCGGGAAGCACCGGCTCGACACCGAGCACCGTGAGGAGGTCCGGGCCGAATCGCGAGCCGATGACCGCCGCGGCACTCAGCGTGCGCTTGGCTTTCCGATCGAGCCGGTCGATGCGCGCGGCAATCGTCGCCTGCAACGTGGCGGGCACCGTCACCTCGCTAACCTCCGCCGCCGTGATGTAGGCACCGGGCTCGCCGTCCAGCACGCCGCGCTCGGCCAGTTCGCGGACCAATTCCTCGGCGAAAAACGGATTACCGGCGGCCCTCTCGGCGACTCGTTGGCTCAGCGCACCAACCGAGGGGTGCGGGCCGAGGAGCTGCGCGACGAGGGTCGCGGTTTCTGAATCACTCAGTGGCGCAAGGGCTACGGTGTGTGCATTGGCCACTTGAGTCAACGCGCCGCGATACTCGGGTCGATACGTGATCAGCACCAATGAAGCGGTCTGCGGGATCACCGTCAGGAAATCGGTCAGCATCGATTCGCTGACCTCATCAATCCAGTGGGCGTCCTCGATGACGTAGACCGCAGGGCGTGGGCGGGACAATCTGGCGGCGGTCACCAGCGCGGCCAACCGCCGCCGGCGCGCGTCGGGATCGATCGCCGGAACGACCGTGCCCGGGTCGGCGATGCCGAGCAGGTCGTCGAGCAGCAGTGCGTCCTCGCGATCTGCGTCCGGCATCTGCTCTCGCACTCGGGCGCGGGCAGCCTGGGCGTCAAGGCCTTCGACGCCGGTGGCCGCCCGCAGTAGACGCGCCACGGCATGAAATGGGACCTGGCTCGTGTGCGACTCGCAGAAAGTGTTGAACACCTCCACATCCCGGACCGACGCCATTGCCGCGATCTCGCGCACCAACCGGCTCTTGCCGATACCGGGTTCACCCGCTACCTGGACGACGGAGCCATGTCCACCGAGTGCCCGGTCGAACAAGCCCTCGACGGTGGAGATTTCCCACCGGCGACCGACCAGGTTCGACTCAGCGCGCTCTGTGGCGCGACGCCGATCTCGCGTGTCCAGCAGGCGGTACGCGGTGACCGGTTCGGTGACGCCCTTGACGCGGACCAGCTCGGGTTGACCGAGCGCCGCCGCGCCGTCCACCAGTCGCGCGGTGGAGACGCTGAGCATCACTCCACCCGGCGGGGCGACCGATTCCATTCGTTGGGCCAGCCCGACCTGTTTACCCATCGCGGTGTAACCGAAAGAGCCCGAACCGATTTCACCGGCGATCACCTGGCCGGAATTCAGCCCCACCCGCAGGAGCAGTTCCGTGCCATCTCGCCGCTCGACCTCGGCTGCCAGCGCCTTCGCTTCCGCCTGAATGCTCAACGCCGAAAGGCAGGCACGAAAGGCGTGGTCCTCCATTGCCACGGGCGCGCCGAAGACCGCCATGATCCCGTCGCCGGTGAACTTGTCCACCGTGCCGCCGTACCGCTGGACGACGGCCGCGCAGCGGTTGGCCAGGTCGACCATGATCTCGCGCAGCCGCTCCGTCCCGAGGGTCGCCGCGATGCCCATCGAGTCGACCACGTCGGCGAAGAGCACGGTGACCTGCTTGTACTCGGCCGATCGGCTGACCTCGGTAACCGGTGCGCCACACTGATAACAGAACTTGGACGTCGGCGGCAGCTGCGTGCCGCACGAAGCACACGACAGTCCCGTTGCGCCCAGCGCACCACGCGCGTCGTCCACGCCAATATGGTGTCACTGCGGGTCAACGATGTCGTCCTACCGGGGCACGTGGGCCGATGCCGAGCCCGATGCGCCCGCGGTCAACGATCTCGCCGAATTGGCAACCACGGTTCGAGAATCGGATATTCCTCTATTTCGCGAGGGCCTCCAGTCCCGTTCGGGCCTGGTCGATTTGGTCGTAGGCGTACGTGACCATCTCAGCGGTGGTCATCGTGCCACCCGTGCCCGCGAGCGATTCGTAGGACTGGTCGCCTAGAACCTCGCGGAGGTGGGTGACCGCGGTGGTGATTTCGGTGAGCCCTCCCGCGGTCAAGGGGCTGAGCGCGAAGCCGGCGATCGTGGCCGCCGGCTCGTAGCGTCCGAGCCGGTCGAAGAGCACGGCGAGGACGGCCAACGGGACGCAAATAGTCATCGTTTCGCCCGCATCGTGGTAGTTGCGGATCGCCAGCGTGAGGTGATCGAAAGCGGACAAGGCGTGGCCCTGTTCGGCTTCGTGTAAGGCCAGATAGTTCGCCAGGGCGGAAGCGATGGTGCGGTTGCCGCTGTCTTGAGCGATCACCAGACCCCGGCGCAGGGTGTGAAGCGCCCCGATGGGATCCACCTCACGGAAAGCCAAACCGTGGACCCAGAGTGCCGTCGCGAGCAACATCGGGTTGTCCGTTGCCTCGGCGGCTTCGATGAGGCCATCCGCGGAATCCATCGCCTCCGCAGCGGAACCGGCCGCCGCAAGGGCGCCTATCAGCCATGCTCGGATGTGGGGGTGGTTGTCGCGGCGGCGGGCGAGCTGGGCGCGGGCCGACTTAACCAACCGCTCGGGCGCCCCGGTGGTTAGGTATACAAGCCCAAGCACGACCTCCATGCCGAACGGCGGCGCATGGCGGCTCGTTTCGAGAACGGTCTGCCCGGCCTCGCTGTAGGCGACAGCCGCCTCGATCCGTCCGCTCGGGAAGCACTGCGACGCAATCACGTACAGGAATGCCAGCCGCGGGTGGTTGACGGCGCGGGCGGGCTCGATGAGCTCTTCGGCCCACGCCAAGGGCTCAAAAGTTTGGCTCCAGTTGCCGAGCAACCCCCCATACGTGGCGATGGTGGCCGCGACATCCAAATCGCCTTGGTCGGCAGCCCAGCGGAACGCGGTGCGCAGATTGGCCAGCTCGACAGCGAACCACTGGTACGACTCGCGCTGCCGGGGACTGTCCCACAGGGACAGGGCGTCGGTTTCGCGGCCGGCGAAGTGGCGGGCGTGGGCGTCTCGCACGTCAGTCGCGGCCCCGCTCCCGACGAGCTGCTCCTCGGCGAACTGGCGGATCGTCTCGAGCATCGAAAACCGGGTCCTTCCCGTCGATCGGTCGGCGACAAGCAACGACTTGCGCACCAAAGCATCGAGCAGGTCCAGTATGGTGAAGTCGTCGACGTCGTCGGATCCGGCTACGGCGCAAGCGCTTTCGAGATCGAATCCACCGGCGAACACCGAGCAGCGGTCGAGCAGCGCTTTTTCGGCGTCATTGAGCAGGTCATAAGACCACGCCACGGCGTGGCGCAGCGTTTGGTGGCGTTCCAGCCCGCGTCGCGACCCAACCAGCAGCCTGAACAGTTTGCCGAGACGATCACATACCTCAATGGCGGTCATCGACGCCATCCGCGATGCGGCCAACTCGATGGCCAACGGAATCCCGTCGAGGCGACGACAGATCTCCACCACCGCAGCCGCCTCATCGGCGTTGCTCAAAGCGAACCGCGAAGCCACGCTGCGCGCACGTTCAACGAACAGTTCCACCGCGGATGAGTCGGGACCCGGGCCCACGTCCAGCGAGGGCACCTGCCACAGTTGCTCGTCGGCCAGACCCAGTCCTTCCCGGCTGGTCGCCAGGATCCGCACCGTCGCCGAGTGCGCAAGGATCGCTTCGATGAGATCCGCGGCGGAATCGCGGACGTGCTCGCAGTTGTCGAACACCAATAACCGGACCCTGCCCTCCGCCGCGGCGGCCACGCTCTCGTTCACGCTCTTGCCTGGTTGCTGAGTGATGCCCAGCACCGCCGCCACGGCGTCGGGCACCGCCTCGGGGTCGCCGACTGCCGCCAGCTCGACAAACCAGACTCCATCGGGGAACTCGTCGGCCAGTCGGTTCCCGACCTCCAACGCCAGACGAGTCTTTCCGACCCCACCCACACCGGTCAGCGTCACCAAGCGATGGGCCTTGACCGCCGCCTCGATCTCATCAACCTCGGCCTCGCGACCGATCAAAGTCGTGGTCGCAGGCCGCAGATTCCCGGGAGTCGTATCGAGCGCCCGCAACGGCGGAAAGTCGGTCCGCAGGTGGGCTTCTCGAACCTGAAACAGCCCAACGGGCACCGGCACATCTCGCAACCGCCGCGGCCCCAGATCCAGCAGATCCACTCCGCTGAGCAGACCCGCAGTCGAGTCAGCAACAAGGATTTGGCCGCCGTGTCCAGCGGCCATCACCCGCGCGGCCCGGTTCAGTACCGCACCGAAGTAATCCCCGTCCCGCAGCTGTGCCTCGCCCGTCGCGATGCCCATTCGCACCGGTAAACCCAGCTCCCGCTGAGCAATCACCGCTGCATCCACCGCGGACCTCGGTGAGGCAAAGGCCGCGCACACCCCGTCACCGGTGTGCTTGAACAGAAAGCCACCGTGGGCCTCGATCGCGTTACGCAAAACCTCGTCATGGGCGGCCAGCGCCAACCGCATCTCATCGGGGTCTGCCTCCCACCGACGGGTGGAGCCCTCGACGTCGGTGAATAAGAAGGTCACAACCCCTGACGGAGGCACGCCCGCGGACACCCGCACAGGATGTCACAAGGTTGCGTGGTCCACCGGCTAACTGCGACCGGCTTCCGACACTCACAAATGCCGTCTATTTCGAGACGTGGTTAATGCATCGGATCGTCGCGCGTAGCACAAACGAATTGGCTATTACCCAACTGTTTTCAGCCGGTCACCGGCCTAATTGTTTGTTGGTGGGGGTTGGGGTTCGAAGGGGGTGTACCACCACCAGTCGGCGCGTTCGCCGAGGGGTCCGCGGCAGGGTGGGACGGCGGGCGGCGGGTGGTTCGGTGGCCGGGCGAGTGATCCCGCGGACAGTGGTCGCCCGTCGTCGTCGGTGACGACGAGGTGGTCGGCGGGTCCGGTGATGGTGATCAGGCCGCGGTGGTGTGCCCGGTGGTGATAGGGGCATAACAGCACCAGGTTGGTCAACTCGGTGGGGCCGCCGTTTTCCCAGTGCACGAGGTGGTGGGCGTGCAGGCCGCGGGTGGCCCCGCAGCCGGGGACCGCGCAGGTGGGGTGGCGGTGCTCGAGCGCGCGGCGCAGCCGCCGATTGACCGTGCGCGTGGTGCGCCCGGCACCGATGGGCCGCCCCTCGCGTTCGAACCACACCTCGCAGGTGGCATCACAGGTCAGATATTGACGCTCGGCGTCGGACAGCAGCGGGCCCAGGTGTAGCGCGGCGGCGCGCCGCTCGACATCGAGGTGCACCACCACCGTGATGTGCTGCCCCTGCGGGCGGCGCGCCGCTTCGGCGTCCCAGCCCGCCTCCACCAGCCGCATCAACGCATCAACCGTGTTGGGCAGCGGCGGCGCCGCATCGGAGGGGGCGTTGCCGTCGCCGCGGTCGCGTTTCCACGCCGCGAACAGCGCGTCGCGATGCGCGGCCAGCGCCGCGTCGAATGTCGCCGCGTCCACATGCGGAAGTTTGATCCGATAGCAGCTGCCCTGCTCGTCGGTGGTCTTGGTCAGCGAGCGCTCCGCCTCGGAGCGAGGATCGGGGTCGGGGCGCGGTTCGAGTTTGATCGCGGTGCGCAACTGGGTGACCGTGGCCACCTTCGCCAGCTGGACGTAATGCTCATCCGAGCCCGCGCCCGCGCGGGCGGCAATCACCCCGACCTGATCCAGCGACAACCGCCCCTGCCGCAACGCCGCGGTGCAGCGCGGAAACTCCTGCATCCGGCCGGCCACCGTGGCGATCGTATGGGCGTTGGCCGGCGAGCAGCCGGTCTTCCAGGCCACCAACGCCGGGATCGACCGCGCCCCGGTATTACCCCACAACCCGTCGCGATCGATCTCAGCGACGATCTCCACAATGCGCCCATCAATCGCATTGCGTTGACCGCACAACTCCGCCAACTCCTCAAACAGCACCTCAAGACGCGTGGGCTCATTCACCACCCAAGCGCCAACAGCTGCGGTCCAAGACATGACCCCATCATCACAGCCGGGTCCGACAAGTTTTCGGCTAAGAAATCCGCGCCGGGGCCACGGCCGTCGTCATTGGATAAGCGGCACAGTCTGAATGGCCACCGCACGCCGCCCACTCCAGCCACCAGAGCGGCCACCTGCGTCCGGGGCCACCGAGGATAAAGCTGCCGCAATCCAGGATTTCGGGATGAGTCGATGCGGTACGTTCCTGAAAGGGGAATGCGATCAGCGCTGATCGAGGGGAGCAGTGGTGAGCTTTTTGGTGTGGCCGCCTGAGGTCAATTCGGTATTGCTGCTCGATGGACCGGGTCCGGGGCCGATGTTGGAGGCGGCGGCTGCCTGGGAGGGCGTCGGCTCCGAATTGAGTTCGGCGGCCGACGCGTTCAACTCCTTGACCTCGGACCTGGCCGGCCAGGCCTGGCAAGGCCCCGCATCGGCATCGATGACGGACGCGGCGGCCCGCTACGTGAGGTGGCTCGGCGGGGCGGCCGCCCAGGCCGAACAATCGGCGGCCCAGGCCCGCGCGGCGGCCACCGCCTACGAGTCCGCGCTGGCGACGATCGTGGATCCGGCAGTGGTCAACGCCAATCGCGGCCAATTGGTGTCGCTGGTGATCTCGAACCTGTTCGGTCAGAACGCCCCCGCGATCGCGGCCGCCGAGGCCGACTACGAGCGGATGTGGGCGCAGGACGTCGCCGCGATGGGCGGGTATCACGCCAGCGCGTCGGCGACGGTGGCGCAGTTGGGCTCGTGGGAGCAGGCGCTGCAAAGCCTGCCCGGTGAATTCGTCCAAGCTGTCGAAAGCGAATTCCACCACGTGGCCAACACGGTCATCGGCACCATCTTCGGGGCGCCGGCCGCTCCGCCCTTCTCGGCGACGCAGACGGGGACCTACACCGGCGGACCGTCGCTGGCCACCCGGTTCGAAGAAGCCGCGCTGTACCCGGTGAAGCCCCTCCTGGGTTTCTTCCCGGGACTCGAGGCTCAGCTTTCGTCGCCCAGTTCCCCGTTCCTGCAGCTGTTTACCGGCAACAATCCGCTGCTTGGGATAGGCCTGTCCAACACCCCGCCGCGGTTGCTGCCGTTGCTGCTCGGAGAAACGGTGCAGCACACCACATATAACGGGATGGACGTCGTGCAGATCACCCCGGCGCACCCGACCGGCAACTACGTGGTGGCCATTCACGGTGGCGCGTTCATCTTCGCGCCGTCGATCTTCCACTGGCTCGACTACACGGTCATGGCGTATCAGACCGGCGCGACCATCGAGGTGCCGATCTACCCGCTGCTGCAGCAGGGTGGCACGGCCGGCACGGTGGTGCCCCAGATGGCCGGCTTCATCAACTCGCAGATCGCCGCACACGGGGCCTCGCATGTCAGCCTGACCGGCGACTCCGCGGGCGGCAACCTCGCGCTGGCGGCCGAGGAATACACCTTGGCCCAGAATCCGCTTGCCCCGGTGCCGTCGTCGATGGTCCTGCTGTCTCCGTGGCTGGATGTCACGTTCAGCAACCCGAACATCGCGTTCGTCCAGGATCCGCTGCTGCCGGTTGCGCCCGGAATACAGATCGGCAAGGAGTGGGCGGGCGGTCTTCCCACCAACAACTACGAAGTGAGCCCGCTGTATGGGAACCTCGCCGGGCTCCCGCCCACGTATGTGTACACGGGCAACCTGGATTCGCTCTCACCCGACGTGCTCGTGCTCCAGCACGACGCCGTCATGGCGAATGCCCCGTTCAACTTCGTGCTGGCCAACGGCCAAATTCACGACTGGATCATCCTCACTCTGGACGGCCCGCAGTACTGGGCGCAGATCGATCACGAACTCGGTATCGCCTAACCGGGTCGACGCTCTGAGCTGGCCCGAAGGAGGTGTCAGTACCATCGGCTCCGTGGCATCCAACGGCCCACCGGACGACTTCCACAATCAGCGGACGCAGTATGCGAACTATGGCGCCGCGGAACCGCCACCCGACCAGCCGGAACAACCCGAGGCGCTCGATCCGTTCGAGCAGGAACCCGAGCCCACCCCCTGGTACCGGAAGCCAGCCGGAATCATCGCCTGGATCATCGCCGTCCTCATCCTGCTCGCGCTGATCGTCTACGGGCTGATGGAGCTCATCCAGGGCGGCAAGGGCACCAGCCCCAGCCCAAGCACCACGAGCAGCACCACCCCGACGACGAGCACCACAACGACCATGACGCCGACGACCACCGAATCGCCGGCGCCGCCGCCCACCAGCAGCGCGGCCGAGCCGCCCGCACAGCAGCCGACCCAGCAGCCCACACGCCAGCCGACCCAGCAACAGCCGACGCATCGGCACCACATGCCCCAGCTGCCGTCGGTGATCACCATTCCCGACGGACCCGTGGTCACGCTGCCGCCGGGCCTTACGCAGTGAAGTCCGCGCTATGAGCGAGGCGCTCGGGCTGTCGATCGGGGCGGCCAACCTGGTGGCGGTCCGTTCGGGCAGCGCTCCGGTGGTCCGCAGCTCGGTCTTGACGCTGTTCGAGCACCGACCCACCGAAATCGGCCTGCCGGAGGAAAACCCCAACCTCTCCGAGCCGGGTCTGGTGCTGCGTGGGTTCGTCGAGCGGGTCGGGGACCGCGCCCCGCTGGTGGCAGCCGACGGGACGAAGTACCTCGGCGAGGTGCTGACGGTCGAGGCGATCGAGGCCATGGCCCGCACGGTGGGCTACGGCACGCCCGTCACCGTCGCGGTTCCCGCCTACTGGTCGGAGGCGCAAACCACCGCGCTGCGCGACGAATTTTTCGCCCAGCCGGACCTGACCCGCGGCGGTGTGGCGCCGGCCCTCATCTCCGACGCCACCGCCGCGCTCGCGACCCTGCGCGCCCACCCGGGATTCCCGGCCGGCGTCGTCGCGGTGTGCGATTTCGGCGCCAGCGGCACCAGCGTCACGTTGATCAATGCCGGGTCGAGCCTTGCCCAGATCGGTTCGTCGGTGCGCTACACCGACTTCTCCGGCGACGGGATCGACCAACTCATCCTCGATTACGTGCGGTCGGGCGGCTCGGACGCCACCAGCACCGACCTGGCCAGCACCGCCCGAATCGGCGCGCAGGCGCGCCAACTCGCCCAATGCCGCCGCGTCAAGGAGCAGCTGTCCAGCACCACCGCTGCCGGTGATGAGGTCCGGCTTACCCGCGCCGAACTCGAACAGCTCATCTCGCAGCCGCTGGACGGTTTCGTCAGCAGCGTCGAAGACGCGTTGCAGCGCAACGGGATTGAGCGAGCCAACCTGGCGGCCGTGGCGGCCGTCGGCGGGGGCGCCAGCATCCCGTTGGTCGCCGCGCGTTTGTCGGAGCGCCTGCGGGTGCCGATCCACACCGCGCCGCAACCCGCGCTCGCCGCCGCCGTCGGCGCCGCGGTGCTGGGCCAACAGCAGGCCGCGGCGGGCGTCGCGACCGCCGCCAGCCCCGTCGTGGAAAACCCGACCGAAATGGTCGAGACCGCCAAGGTCGTCGACGGCGGTCCCGCCCTGGCGTGGTCGGCCGACGCCGACGACGCCGCCGAGCCGGTGCCCTACGTCGGCCCCGACATGACCGGCGAATACGGCCGGGAGCCAACGAGATTGGGTGACACCGACAGCGGCCGCCTCGCCGCCGCGAGCGGGACGCTGCCGTGGTACAAGCGCACCGCGTTGGTGCTGAGCGTCGTCGGCGCGGCCGCGGCCGTGCTGCTCGCGGTGGTGTTGGCGCTGACCCTGGGCCACCCGAAAACCACCCCGACCAACAACACCCCGCCGACCGAACAAGCGCCGCCGCAAACGTCGCAGACGGAAACGATCACGGAGCCGAACGGCACCACCACCGTGACGGTGCTTCCGCCCCCGCCGCCACCGCCGTCGTCATCGACCGAGCCTCCGGCGACGACCACGACCAGCAGTCCGCCGCCCACGACCACAACGGCGGCGCCGACCACCACGAGCGCCCAGCCGACCACGACGTCGCAGGCAACCACCACCGCGGCGCCGACGACCACGCGACAAAGGCCGCTGCCGCTGCCCCTGCCGCAACCGCCGTTCGGGCGTTAGCCGCAGGCCACGGGCGCCGCCGAGCGGCGACTTAGGGCAGCCTATCTCGCACCGAAACCTACCCAGATGTCACTATGAGCAAGCCTCGGTAGGCAACAAACTAGGAATTGGGGAGACCTTCTGTGACCACGCAAACGCTCATCAGACTGATACTCGGACTGGGCATGACCGTGGTGGTGGGCGCTTTCGCTGCGCGCCGTGTCCTGTGGCTGAACAAGCTGATCATGTCCGGCCAGCCGGCCAGCGGGCGCGCCGACCACGTCGGCAACCGCATCTGGACGGAACTCACCGAGGTGTTCGGGCAGCGCAAGCTGCTGAAGTGGTCGCTGCCCGGTCTGGCGCACTTCTTCACCATGTGGGGATTCTTCATCCTGCTGACGGTCTACATCGAGGCCTACGGCGTGCTGTTCCAGCCGAACTTCCACATCCCGATCATCGGCCGCTGGGACGCGCTGGGCGCCCTGCAGGACTTCTTCGCGCTGGCCGTGCTGACCGGCATCGTGACCTTCGCGATCATCCGGCTGCGCACCGAGCCGAAAGAGTACGGCCGCCAGTCCCGCTTCTACGGCTCACACACCGGCGGCGCCTGGCTGATCCTGTTCATGATCTTCAACGTCATCTGGACGTACGCCATCTTCCGCGGGGCCTCGGTGAATGCGCTCGGCGACGAATTCCCGTACGGCCGCGGCGCTTTCTTCAGCCACTTCATGGGCTCGCTGCTGCGGCCGTTGGGGCACAACACCAATGAGATCGTCGAGACCGTCGCCCTGATGCTGCACATCGGCGTCATGCTGGCGTTCCTGCTGATCGTGTTGCACTCCAAGCACTTACACATCTTCCTGGCCCCCATCAACGTCATCTTCAAGCGTCTGCCCGACGGGCTCGGCCCGCTGCTGCCCATCGAGTCCGACGGCAAGCCGATCGACTTCGAAAACCCGCCGGACGACGCGCAATTCGGCCGCGGCAAGATCGAGGACTTCACCTGGAAGGGCATGCTCGACTTCGCCACCTGTACCGAGTGTGGGCGCTGTCAATCACAGTGTCCGGCCTGGAACACCGGAAAGCCGCTGTCGCCCAAGCTCGTCATCATGGACCTGCGCGACCACTGGATGGCCAAGGCGCCATACATCCTGGGGGACAAGGAGACTCCGCTCGAGAACACCCCGGAGGGCGGGGTCGCCGAGAACCTGAGCGGCGAGAAGCACGCCGAGGAGCATCACGTCCCCGAGTCGGGCTTCGGCCGCGTGATGGGCTCGGGTCCGGAGCAGGCAACCCGCCCGCTGGTCGGCACCGCCGAGCAGGGCGGCGTCATCGACCCTGACGTGTTGTGGTCCTGCGTGACGTGCGGCGCGTGCGTCGAGCAGTGCCCGGTGGACATCGAGCACGTCGACCACATCGTCGACATGCGCCGCTACCAGGTGATGATGGAGTCGGAGTTCCCCTCCGAGCTGTCGGTGCTGTTCAAAAACCTTGAGACCAAAGCGAATCCGTGGGGCCAGAACGCCTCCGACCGGACCAACTGGATCGACGAGGTCGACTTCGACGTCCCGGTGTACGGCGAGGACGTCGACAGCTTCGACGGCTACGAGTACCTGTTCTGGGTGGGCTGCGCCGGCGCGTATGACGACAAGGCGAAGAAGACCACCAAGACCGTCGCCGAGCTGCTGGCCGTCGCCGGCGTGAAGTACCTGGTGCTGGGCACGGGCGAAACGTGCAACGGCGACTCCGCGCGCCGGTCGGGCAACGAGTTCCTCTTCCAGCAGCTGGCCGCCCAGGCCGTCGAGACCCTGGACGGGCTGTTCGAGGGTGTGGAGACCGTCGACCGCAAGATCGTCGTCACCTGCCCGCACTGCTTCAACACGCTGGGCAAGGAGTACCGGCAGCTGGGCTCCAACTACACCGTGTTGCACCACACGCAGCTGCTCAACCGGCTGGTGCGGGACAAGAAGCTGGTGCCGGTTACGTCCGTCTCCCAGGAGATCACGTACCACGACCCGTGTTATCTGGGCCGGCACAACAAGGTGTACGAGGCGCCGCGCGAGCTGATCGGCGCGGCGGGCGCCACCCTCACCGAGATGCCGCGGCACGCCGAGCGCAGCTTCTGCTGCGGCGCCGGTGGTGCGCGCATGTGGATGGAAGAGCACATCGGCAAGCGGATCAACCACGAACGCGTCGACGAGGCGCTGGGGACGGGAGCCGCCACCATCGCGACCGGCTGCCCGTTCTGCCGGGTGATGGTCACCGACGGCGTCAACGACCGGCAGGAGGAGGCCGGCCGCAGCGGCGTCGAGGTGCTCGACGTGGCGCAGGTGCTGCTCGGGTCGATCGAGTACGACAAGGCGACGCTGCCCGAGAAGGGCACGGCCGCGAAGGAGGCCGAGAAGCGGGCCGCCGCAGCACCGAAGGCCGCGGCGCCGGCGGCCGCCGAGGCGCCGACGAAGGCCGAGGAACCCGCGCCGGCCAAGGCCGCCGAGCCGGAGCCGGCGAAGGCCGCGGCACCGGCGCCCGCCAAGGGCCTGGGCATCGCCGGCGGCGCGAAGCGGCCCGGCGCCAAGAAGGCGGCACCCGCCGCGAAGGCCCCTGCTGCGGCCGAGGCCCCGGCCGCCGAGCCGGCCGCACCGGCCGAAGAGGCCAAGGCGCCCGCGGCGCCTGCCGCACCGGCTAAGGGGCTAGGCCTGGCGGCCGGCGCGAAGCGGCCCGGCGCCAAGAAGTCGGCGGCCCCGGCGGCGAAGGCCCCTTCTGCGGCCGATGCCCCGGCCGCTCAGCCGGCCGCACCGGCCGCGCCCGCCGAAGAGGCCAAGGCCCCCGCGGCTCCCGCCGCACCGGTGAAGGGGCTCGGCATCGCCGCCGGCGCCATGCGGCCCGGTGCCAAGAAGGCCGCGCCCGCCGCGAAGCCCGCCGGGGCCGAGGCCCCGGCCGAGCAACCGGAGGCCAAGGCCGAGCCCGAGCAAAAGCCTGAGCCGTCGGCGCAGCCCGACGGTGACGCAGCACCGCCGGCGGCACCGGTAAAAGGCCTGGGTATCGCGCGCGGCGCCCGCCCACCGGGCAAGCGCTGATCACGGATTGGGCTCAGGAGGCCAAGCCGAGGAACACCATAAGCGACCGTTCGATGTCTGCCATGAGCGTCGTGGACACGCGACCGATCCGCGTTCCGAGGTTTGAGCGGCGAACCGTTGTGATCTTGTCAATCATGGCGAAGCTGGGCTGTGCAATACCGGTTGTCGTCGGGACCGCGATTCGCGCTACCGCCACACCGGCCACCGCTGTCGCAGTCAGCGGAATGACGACGACGGATTCCGTCGCCGAGAACAGGTCGTCCTGAACGATGATCGCCGGACGCGGCTTGGCCGCGTAGACGGCCCCCGAGACCGTCCACAGTTCGCCGCGGATCACCCGTCGTCGTCCAGTGACGTCAGATCGTCCGAGATCGCCTCGACAAAGTCCATATCGTCGCTGTGCCGGTCGGCTTCGGCCAGCGCCAGTGCTTCCCGGTGCGCCTCCGCGGCGAACTGGGCCGACCGGACATCCGGCACCCACATCTGGACGGGGCGATACCCGCGTTCACGCATGCGACGACGGTATTCGCTGGCTCGCCCAGTCGATGTCCTGGCCATGCCCCCAATGTTGCATGAAACGGTCGTTGCATGCAACGGTGTTGGGGTTTCGCGACCGGTCAGCAAATTTCAGTGGACAACGATGGCACCATAGGGACGTGAGTACTCACCAGCTGCCCGCGCACATCACCGGCCATCATCGGCAGCGGTCCTTCGCCCAGTCGTCCAAACTGCAGGACGTCCTGTACGAGATCCGCGGCCCGGTGCACCAGCACGCGGCGCGGCTGGAGGCCGAGGGACACCGCATCCTCAAGCTCAACATCGGCAACCCGGCGCCGTTCGGCTTCGAGGCGCCCGACGTGATCATGCGCGACATGATCCAGGCCCTGCCGTACGCCCAGGGCTACTCCGACTCGCAGGGCATCCTGCCGGCCCGGCGCGCGGTGGTCACCCGCTACGAGCTGGTCGAGGGCTTTCCGCGGTTCGACGTCGACGACGTCTACCTGGGCAACGGGGTATCCGAGCTGATCACGATGACGCTGCAGGCCCTACTCGACAACGGCGATCAGGTCCTGATCCCGGCGCCGGACTACCCGCTGTGGACGGCGTCGACCTCGCTGGCCGGCGGCACACCCGTGCACTACCTGTGCGACGAGACCCAGAACTGGCAGCCCGACATCGCCGACCTGGAATCCAAGATCACCGAGCGCACCAAGGCGCTGGTCGTGATCAACCCGAACAACCCCACCGGCGCCGTCTACAGCCGCGAGGTCCTCACCCAGATGGTCGACCTGGCGCGCAAGCACCAGCTGCTGCTGCTGGCCGACGAGATCTACGACAAGATCCTCTACGACGACGCCAAGCACATCAGCCTCGCCACGCTGGCGCCCGACATGTTGTGCCTGACCTTCAACGGCCTGTCCAAGGCCTACCGGGTCGCCGGCTACCGGGCCGGCTGGCTAGCTATCACCGGGCCCAAGGAGCACGCCAGCAGCTTCATCGAGGGGATCAGCCTGCTGGCCAACATGCGACTGTGCCCCAACGTCCCGGCGCAGCACGCGATCCAGGTCGCCCTCGGCGGCCACCAGAGCATCGAAGACCTGGTCCTTCCCGGCGGCCGGTTGCTCGAGCAGCGCGACGTCGCCTGGACCAAGCTCAACGAGATCCCCGGGGTGTCCTGCGTCAAACCCGAGGGCGCGTTGTATGCGTTTCCCCGGCTGGATCCCGAGGTCTACGACATCGAGGATGACGAGCAACTCGTCCTGGAGCTGCTGCTGTCCGAGAAGATCCTGGTCACCCAGGGCACCGGATTCAACTGGCCGGCGCCGGATCACCTGCGCATCGTGACCCTGCCGTGGTCCCGCGATCTCGCCGCCGCGATCGAGCGGCTGGGCAACTTCCTGGCCGGTTACCGGCAGTAACGGGGTTTCGGCGCCGCCCTCTACCCTCGACCGGGTGGCGCACTCACATTCGCACAGCCTCCGCAGCTCGCCCGGGGCCCCATCCGGGCTGGATCCGCTGCCCGCGAAGATCGTCGTCGGGCTGCTTGTCGCCATCGGGGTGGCGGTGCTGGCCGGTGCGGTGTTGCTCTGGCCGAGCCGCCAGCACGTCGACATCCCCATGCCGTTCCAGAACGCGGCCGGCGGCGCGGTGAGCACACAGAAGGGCCACGTGCTGTCCAGCGCGCTGGGCGACTGCGGGAGCCCGTCGGCGGGCCAGGTGATCACGACGGCGCCGCAACCGGCGGCGCCGGGCGCCGGGCGGTGCATCCAGACGCTGATCGCCATCGACTCCGGCCCGAACGCGGGCGCCAAGACGCTGCTGGAGTCCTCCCCCGGTCCCGGCCAGCCCCACTTCGGGGCCGGCGATCGCGTCCGGCTGGTCCGGCAGGTCGACGAGCAGGGCACCACCAGCTACGCCTTCTACGACTTCGAACGTGGCTGGCCGCTGGTCGCGCTCGCCGTCGCGTTCGCGGTGGTGATCGTCGCCGTGGCCCGCTGGCGCGGATTGCTCGCGCTGGTCGGCATCGTCGTCGCGTTCCTGGTGCTGGTGGTGTTCCTGCTGCCGGCGCTGCGCGACGGCGCCCCCGCCGTCCCCGTCGCGCTGGTGGCCTCCGCGGTCATCCTCTACGCGGTGATCTACCTGGCCCACGGGGTGAGCCTGCGGACCAGCGCCGCCCTGCTGGGCACCCTGTCGGCGTTGCTGCTGGCCGCCGGATTGTCTTGGGCCGCAGTCGATCTGGCCCATCTCACCGGCCTGTCGGACGACCAGAACGGCCAGGTCTCGGCGTATCTGGGCAACGTGTCGATCAGCGGGCTGCTGCTCGCCGGGTTCATCATCGGCTCGCTCGGTGTGCTCAACGACGTGACCGTGACCCAGGCGTCGACGGTGTTCGAGCTCGCCCACCTCGGCGGCTCCCGGCGCGCCATCTTCCTGGGCGCCATCCGGGTGGGCCGGGATCACATCGCCAGCACCGTCTACACGCTGGTGTTGGCCTACGCCGGCACGTCGCTCCCGTTGCTGCTGCTGTTCAGCGTCTCGAATCGCTCGCTGGGTGACGTGCTGATCAACGAGAGCGTGGCCATCGAACTCGCCCGCTCCGCGGTCGGCGGCATCGCGCTGGCGCTGTCGGTGCCGTTGACGACGGCGATCGCGGCGGTGCTGGCGAAACCGGGCTTAGAGCCGGCCCCGGTCAGCGCCGCTGTTCCAGCAGCCCCAGCAGGTAGTCGCCGTAACCGGACTTGACCAGGGTGTGCGCCCGCTTGGCCAGCTGCTCGTCGCTGATCCAGCCCTGTAGCCAGGCGATTTCCTCGGGCACGCTGACCTTCAGCCCCTGCCGCCGTTCCAGCGTGCGGACGTAGTCGCTGGCGTCCAGCAGCGAGTCGAAGGTGCCCGTGTCCAGCCACGCCGTCCCGCGCGCCATCACCTCGACCGACAGCCGGCCTCGGTTGAGGTAGATCTGGTTGACCTCGGTGATCTCGTACTCGCCGCGCGCCGATTTCTTCAGGTTCTTGGCGATCTCGATCACGTCGTTGTCGTAGAAGTACAGGCCCGGCACCGCGTATTGGGACTTCGGGGTGGCCGGCTTCTCCTCCAGCGACAGCGCCATGCCGTCGTCGCTGAACTCGACGACACCGTAGGCCGACGGGTTGGCCACCCAGTATGCGAAAATCGCTCCGCCGCTTATGTTTTGGAAGCGACTCAGGCTGGTGCCCAGGCCGGGGCCGTAGAAGATGTTGTCGCCCAACACCAACGCGGCCGAGTCGTTGCCGAGGTGGTTGGCGCCGAGCACGAAAGCCTGTGCCAGGCCCTCGGGTTCGTGCTGCTGGACGTAGCTGAGGTTGATGCCGAATTGCGAGCCGTCGCCGAGTAGCCGCTCGAAGCCGGCCGCGTCGTGCGGGGTGGTGATCACCAAGATGTCGCGGATGCCGGCCATCATCAGCGTTGACAGCGGGTAGTACACCATGGGCTTGTCGTAGACCGGCAACAACTGCTTGCTGATGCCGATCGTGATCGGGTGCAGACGGGTGCCCGACCCGCCGGCCAGGATTATCCCACGCATAGGTGCCTCTCTGTTCGGGCCTAATTTACGAGGTCGGACTCGGTGAGTTCCGTGGCGGCCAGCGCCGCGGCCAGGTCCTCGTGCCGGAACACCGACGTGACGTGATCGCGGACCACCCGGAATGCCGACGCGGCGTTGGTGACCTCCCCGTCCGGGGTGCTGACCTTCTCTTCGACGACGACAACGCCGTCGTGCACGTACATGCGTCCGGGTTCGGCCGTGCCTTCGCGAGAGCCCGCCCATCTGCGCAGCGCCTCATGACCCTGCGCGGCCCCGTGGGCGTCGCCGATTTCGATGTCCTCGCTGGACAAGGCCACCAGGGTTTCCAGGTCCGAGGCGTTGAGGGCGTCGTGCCACGCCAGAACGGTGGCGATCTCCGATGTGGTCATGGTCAGCAAGCTACCGTGTCCGCCCGAGTTACAAAGGCGTACGGTCCAGCCAGTTCTGCCACACGGCGTCGTCCCCGAACAGCTCGATGCCGGTGTCGGCCAGCGAGACCCGGCGAAGCAGCGACAGCAAAAGTTCGGTGGCGCCGCCGCGCAGCGCGGCGCTGCCCTTGCCGTGCTCGTGCGACCAGGTGATCGCGCCGCCGTCGACACTGATCGTCCATTCGCCGGCGTCGCCCAGCCCTGGGTCGGTGGCGTGCAGGTGCAGGGTGTTGCCGGCCTCCAGCGGCAGGGGCGACCCGTCGCTTCCGGCCTGAATGGCCACGCGCTCAAGCCATTCCGTTATCCCGTCGGCCGCGATCTCGGCGCCCAGGGTGAATTCGCTCCCGGTCGCGATCGCGGCGTCGGCGCGGTGCACCGCCGTCTCGTGCAGCCGGCGCCGGACCCACCAGTTCGCCGGGCGCGTGCCGAGGAAGGTCCACACCGGTGTTTCCACGCCCGCCAACTCGACGGCGTCCACCAGCCGCTGCGCGCCGCCGTGCAGCCAGGAGATCGCGTCGGCCGGATCCGGTGGCGGCTTGCCGCCGTCGACGGTGCGGGGATCGAGGTATTCCTGGAGCCGGTCGCGCACGATCTGCGCCGCCCACCGATCGCCGCGCCCGACGTGGCGCAGCAGCTGGCTGACGCTCCAGCCGGGGCATGTCGGCACGGGCGTGGATTCGTCGACACCGCGGAAAAGCTCGGCGAAGGCCCGGTTTTCGGTGAGGAACTCGGCGGCGTAGTCCACGGGGTCAGGCTACTCGCCGGTCCCGACCGGCTTGATCCAGTGCGGCCAGCCGTCGATGCGGATAACGTCCGTCCTGTCAGCGACTGATGAAAGGCGGGGGCATGTCGTTTGTGATCGCAGGACCGGAGGCGCTGGGGGCGGCGGCTTCCGATTTGGCTCGCATCGGTGCGGCCGTGAGCACGGCCAACGCGACCGCGGCGGCCGCGACGACGCGGGTGGTGGCCGCGGGCGCCGACGAGGTGTCGGCGGCGATCGCGTCGCTGTTTTCGGGGCAGGCACAGGACTTTCACGCGCTGGCCACCCGGGCGGCGGCGGTTCACGACCAGTTCGTGCATGCCTTGGGCGGGGGCGCGGCCTCGTATGCCGGCGCCGAGGCGGCGAACGTCCAGCAGACGCTGATGAACGCCATCAACGCGCCCACCGAAGCGCTGTTCGGGCGCCCGCTGGTCGGCAACGGCGGCAACGGGGCCCCGGGAACCGGGCAAAACGGCGGCGACGCCGGAATCCTGATCGGCAACGGTGGGGCGGGCGGCTCGGGTGGGGCCAGCCACCCCAACGGCGGCAATGGCGGGGCCGCCGGGCTGCTCGGCGCGGCCGGCGCGGGCGGCGCCGGCTGGTCGGGTGCTAACGGCGGCAACGGCGGCAACGGCGGGGCCGGCGCGCTGTTCGGTGCCGGCGGTGCCGGCGGTGCCGGCGGGTTCTCGAACGGTATCGGTGTCAACGGGGGAAACGGCGGCAACGGCGGGACGGGCGGGATCTTCGGCGCCGGCGGCGCCGGCGGCGCGGGCGGGCTCTCGGCCAGCGGCGCCGGCGGCAACGGCGGCGCCGGCGGCAATGGCGGGGTGTTCAGCCTGGCCAGCAATGGCGGGATCGGCGGGCCGACCCAGCCGACGGGCGGCGCGGGAGGGGCCGGCGGCACCGGCGTGACCGGCGGGGGTAATGGCGGGGCCGGCGGGAACGGTGGCCTGCTCGGTGCCGGCGGGGTCGGTGGGGCCGGCGGGACCGGCCTCCACGGAAACGGCGGCGACGGCGGCGACGGCGGGGCCGGGGTGGTGGGGGCCACGGCGGCGCCGGGGGTGCCGGCGGCACGGGCGGCGCCCGCGGCGGGGGCGG
>NZ_LZKE01000050.1:0-11809 GCF_001672675.1 Mycobacterium sp. E2327 | reverse complement strand
GCGATCGCGAAGTCGGCGTTGCCGGCGAAGTCGAGGTAGCCGACCACGCCGCCGTAGAGGCCGCGACGGGTCTTCTCCACCTCCTCGATGAGCTCCATCGCCCGCACCTTGGGCGCGCCCGAGAGCGTGCCGGCGGGGAAGCAGGCCGTCACCGCGTCCAGCGCGGTGCGGCCCTCGCCGAGCATCCCCGTCACCGTCGACACCAGGTGCATGACGTGGCTGTAGCGCTCGATGTGGCTGTAGTCGTCGACGCGGACGGTGCCGGGGGTGCAGACCCGGCCGAGGTCGTTGCGGCCCAGGTCGACGAGCATCAGGTGCTCGGCACGTTCCTTGTCGTCGGCCAGCAGTTCCTTTTCCAGCAGCTGATCCTCTTCGTCGGTGTCGCCGCGCCAGCGAGTCCCGGCGATGGGGTGCGTGGTGGCCCAGCCGTCGGCGACGGTCACCAGCGCCTCCGGGCTGGACCCGACGATCGAAAAGTCCGTTGCCCCAGCGCTATTGGGGACGTGCATCAGATACATGTAGGGGCTCGGGTTGGTGGCCCGCAGCATCCGGTACACGTCGATGGGATCGACGTCGGTGTCCATCTCGAAGCGCTGCGAGGGCACCACCTGGAACGCCTCGCCCGCCGCGATCTGCTCGACGAGGTAGTCGACGATCTTGCCGTATTCCTCGACGGTGCGCTGCGAGCGGTGCTTGGGCTGGGGCCGAGCGAACGTGGCAACGGTCGACGGCAGCGGCTGGCCCAGCGCCTTGGTCATCACGTCGAGGCGCGCGACCGCGTCGTCGTAGGCCTCGTCGACGCGCTCGTCGGTGCCGTTCCAGTTCACGGCGTTGGCGATCAGCGTGATGGTGCCCTCGTGGTGGTCCACGGCCGCGAGGTCGGTGGCCAGCAGCAGCAGCATGTCGGGCAGGCGCAGGTCGTCGACGGCCAGCTCGGGCAGGCGTTCCAGCCGTCGCACCAGGTCGTAAGCGAAAAAGCCGACCATGCCGCCCGACAGCGGCGGCAGCCCCGGCATGGCGGCGGTGGCCAGCAGCTCGAGGGTGGCGCGCAGCGCCCGCAGCGGGTCGCCGCCCGTCGGCGCGTCCTGCGGCACCGCGCCCAGCCAGACCGCTTCGCCGTCGCGCACGGTCAGCGCCGACGGCGCCCCGGCCCCGATGAAGGACCACCGCGACCAGGACCGCCCGTTTTCCGCGGACTCCAGCAGAAACGTGCCGGGCCGATTGTCGGCGAGCTTGCGGTAGGCCGACAGCGGAGTTTCGCTGTCGGCCAAGACCTTGCGGGTCACCGGCACCACACGGTGCTCCGCGGCGAGGTGGCGGAACTCCTCCCGTGAGGTGCCGGAGGCGAGGTGGGCGTGCACCGACCCATCTTCCCAGACGTGGGTGGGCGGCCCGCGCGCGTAACGTGGCTGCGATTTCAGAGGCCGCTTTTCGCACTGCCGTTACGCTCGCGGCACGCGTAGCGTGACGCGCATGAAACCTGGTGACACCGTGGCCGACTTCGAACTCCCCGACCAGACGGGAACGCCGCGCAAGCTGAGCGCCCTGCTAGCCGACGGCCCCGTGGTGCTGTTCTTCTACCCCGCCGCGATGACGCCGGGCTGCACCAAGGAGGCCTGCCACTTCCGCGACCTGGCCTCCGAATTCGCCGCCGTCGGCGCCAACCGCGTGGGCATCAGCGCCGACCCCGTCGAGAAGCAGGCCAAGTTCGCCGACCTGCGCAAGTTCGACTACCCGCTGCTGTCGGACACCGAGGGCACGGTCGCCGCGCAGTTCGGCGTCAAGCGCGGCCTGCTCGGCAAGCTGATGCCGGTCAAGCGCACGACGTTCGTCATCGACACCGACCGCACGGTGCTCGACGTGATCTCCAGCGAGCTCAGCATGGACACCCACGCCGACAAGGCGCTGGAGACGCTGCGAGCGCACTCTTCCTGATGCCGGCCTAGAACCGCAGGAAGTTGAGCGCCGGCGGCAGCCTAGGGCGCGTGGACGAAGCTGAAACCGCCCGTCGCGGCCGCCTCGAGGTTATTGCCCAAGAAGCCCAAGACCGTGGCGACGTTGAAGTTGCTGGCGACGCCGGAAACGACGCTGCCGGCAATCGCAATCTGGTTCGCCCCGGAAATGGTGGTGGCCATGTTGGCGACCCCGTCGCCGGCAACGGCGATGCCGCCGGTGCCTGACAAGACGTCGGCGACGTTGAAGTTGCTGCTCACAGTGCTGAAGGCCCCCGCCTCGGCGGTGCTGCCGTTGCCCGCGACCATGGCGGAGTCGAAGTTGCCGGTGGCTGCGGGGCTCCCACCGGCAAAAGCAACGCTGCCGTTTCCGAAAACGGTAGCCGTGTCATTGGTTCCGATCTGCGTAAGAGCCTCGCTGTTGTTGCCGAAAACGGAAGCGGAGTTGAGGTTGCCCGCGGTCAGTGCAAAGCTGCCGGTGCCGCGGACGAACGCGTTGTCGAGCAGGCCGTTGGATAGGGCAACGTTGTTGCTGCCGATGGCGGTGGCCGTGGACAATATGCCGCCCGTGGCGATGGCGGTGTTGTTCGGACCAAAGGCGAACGCAACGTCGCCCATCCCGGAGGTGGCTTTCGCGGACCCCGACTGGAACAGTTGGAACCCGCCGATCGACAGGGCCGAATCCTGGAAGGGACCGGGCAGTGTCTGGGCCGCCGCTCCGGCCAAGTTCATCACGTTGGCCGCCTCGGCGCTCGCATAGGAGCCCGCGCCGGCGCTCAAGGCCTGCACGAACTGCTGATGAAACGCCGAGGCCTGCGCGCTTACCGCCTGAAAGGCTTGCCCGTGCGCCCCGAACAGCGCCGCGATGGCCGTCGACACCTCATCCGTCGCCGCGGCCAGTACGCTCGTCGTCTGCGCCGCCCCGGCGGCATTGGCGGCCTGGACCGCCGAACCGATGCTTGCCAAATCCCCCGCTGCGACCGTCAGCGCCTCCGGCGCGGCAATCAGATACGACATTTGGCGCCTCCCGACGATTGAACGCTGGGTCGCCAAGGTCCGCTTGGGGCCGTCGGCGACGCGGAGAACTCTAGACCGCACCGGTGCGAAAATCACTGTTTTCGTTGAACAGCTTCCGGTAGCCCTCAGGGGATGATCGCCAAGAACACGTAGGCGGCCAGCAGCACCAGATGCACCTCGCCCTGCAGCCGGGTAGCCCGGCCGGGCACCACGGTCAGCATGCTGATCACCACGGTCAGGGCCAGCAGCACCAACTGGGTCGGCGCCAGGCCGAGCACCAGCGGCCCCTTCAGCCAGATGCTCGCCACCGCGATGGCGGGGATCGTGAGCCCGATGCTGGCCATCGCGGAGCCGTAGGCGAGATTCAGGCTGGTCTGGATGCGCCCGCGGCGGGCGGCGCGCACCGCCGCGAGCGTCTCGGGCAGCAGCACCAGCATCGCGATCACCACGCCGACGAACGACTGGGGGAAGCCGGCCGCCGTCACCAGGCGCTCGACGGCCGGCGACTCCTGTTCGGCCAGGCCCACCACCGCCACCAGCGCCACTAGCAGCAACACCAGGCTGACCAGCGCCGAACGCGCGCTCGGCGGGTCGGCGTGGTTTTCGTCCTCCTCGAACAGCCGCTTCTGGCCCTTCTGCGCGACCGGCAGGAAGAAGTCGCGATGCCGGACGGTCTGGGTGAACACGAACAGCAGGTAGAGCAGGAGCGAGATGACCGCGGTGAAGATGAGCTGGCCCGGCGAGAACTCCTTGCCGGGATGGCTGATGGTGAACGCGGGCAGCGCGAGGCTCAGCGTCGCCAACGTCGTCAGCGTGGCCAGCGCGGCTCCGCTGCCCTCGGCGTTGAACAACGTCACGCCGTAGCGCCGCGAACCCCACGACAGCGACAAACCCGCGATCCCGTTGGTGGTGATCATGAACGCGGCGAACGCGGTGTCCCGGGCGAGCGTGGCCGCCTCGTTGCCGCCCGACGCCATCAACTCGACGATCAGGGCCACCTCGATCACCGTCACCGCGCCCGCGAGCACCAGCGACCCGAACGGCTCGCCGACGCGGGCCGCGACCACCTCGGCGTGCTGGACGGCCGCCAGCACGGCGCCGATCAACAGCACGGCCTGCAGCGCGATCAGGACCGGCCCGAGGTGTTCGCCCCAGGTGGCGGTCAGCACGAGGACGGCGATCAGCGGCACCACTGTGGTCCAGGAGGCCCAGGACAGCCGTTTGCGCATCGCCCGCCATTCTCGCCGATGACACGCGCCGGCGCCCGACGGGTGCGCCTGGGTCAGGCCGGGTTCACGACTTGGTCGCCACCACGAAGTAGCCACGCGGAACGCCGGGCACGTCCATCGGGACGACGGGGTGCTCCCAGCGGTGCCACCGACTGCCGGGTTCGGCCACGTCGGTGACGACCGCGGTCCAGCCGCGGCCCTCGACGAGGGCGCCCGGTGTGTCGGTGCCGAAGACCCATGGCGCGCCGAGGCGGCGCATGAATTCCTGCGTCGACTGCAGAAACGGCGCCTCCAGCAGCGACTGGCCGATCACGTTGTAGAGCAGCACATCCCCCGGGGCCGACAGCGCGTCGATGCGCGCGAACAGGGTGTCGACGGCCGGCGCCTCGATGTACTGCAGCAATCCCTCGACCAGCCACGCCGCCTTCGCCGACGACGAATACCCCTGGCGGACAAGCGCTTCCGGCCAATCGTCGGAAAGGTCGATGCCGACCGCGACGCGCCGGCACCGGGGCGTCGCGCCGGCCAGTCGCTCGTCCTTGGTCGCGATCACCTGCGGCTGGTCCACCTCGTAGACCGTCGTGCCCGGCCGCCACTGAAGGCGGTACGCGCGGGCGTCCATGCCGGCGGCCAGGATCACCACCTGCAACGCGCCGTCGCGCTGGGCGTCGAGCAGCGCCTCGTCGAAAAAACGTGTGCGAATGGCGATCTCCGCCGGCGACTGTCCGGTCGCGGCCACCGCGTCGGCCAGCAACCGTCGGCCGTCGTCGCCGGCCAGCCGTTCGGCGAACGGGTCGGTGAACAGCGGCTCGTCGCGCCCGGCTTCCTCGGCGCGCACCGCCGCCGCGAGCAATCCGGTGGCCGCTACCGCTTGTCTGGTGTTGTCCATACCCCGATCATGACGACGCCGGCGCGGGCGATATTGGATTTTTGTGCCCCTCGACGGGGACGTGGCTGGGCAGCACGAGCGGCTGCCGACCGTACTGCGTCGGGGTCATCGCGGTAAACGCGCGGAACTCGCGAGCGAAGTGCGCCTGGTCGAAATAGCCGGTGTCCGCGGCGATGCGCGCACCGCCCGCCGTGCCCTCCCCGAGCCGGCGCAGCGCCGCCTGCAGGCGACGCACCCGCGCGTAGGCCTTCGGCGCCAGCCCGACCTCGGCCCGGAACAGCGCGATCATCCGCTTGGTCGACAGCCCCGTCAGGCGGCGCAGTTCGGCCATCCGGACCGAGGGGTTGGCCTCGACCGCCGCCAGCGCGGCGGCGACGCCGGGGTCGCGGCGCACGGAGAACCGGGCGCGCGACAGCAGGAAGTCGTCGAGGATGCCGAACCGGGCGGCGACCGAGGGGGCGGCGATCAACCGCTCGTGCAGCTCGCGGCCGCTGCGCCCCCAGATGTCGTCGAGGCCCACCGCGACGTCTTGGAGGTCGCCGAGCGGGATCCCGAGAAACGGAAACGCGCCCCCGGGCCGGAAGTGAATGGCCATGGCGGGCTCGTCGGCCGCGATGTCGGTGATGTACGCCGCGCGGTGCGGTCCGGTCACGACCGCGGGCGGAACCGTCAGGCGGGTGCGGCCGTCGGCGGCGTAGAAGTCCAGGCGCTGTCGCCGCCCGACGTCGAAGACGATGGTCACCGCGCCGCGGGGCAACGCCCGGCTTCGGTAGGTGGGCCCGCGGTGGCGCCAATGACCGAAGAACTCGACGTGCTCGGCCAGCGGCTGCGCGGGCCGATACAGCGCGGGTCGGGCCGACACCATGGGCAGCTCCTTGCGATTACGGCTTTGCGTGTCCGCTGGCTCAGTACCATGCTCACATGCCAGAAAGCGGTGCTCGCAGCGCAGGCCTGACCGAGGGGCAGGTCTTCGCCGGGTACACGATCATTCGGCGTCTGGGGACCGGCGGAATGGGCCAGGTGTATCTGGCGCAGCACCCGCGGCTGCCGCGTCGCGACGCCCTGAAGATCCTGCCCAGCGAGCTGACCGCGAACGACGAATTCCGCCAGCGCTTCAACCGCGAGGCCGACCTGGCGGCCAGCCTGTACAACGAGCACATCGTCGGCATCCACGACCGCGGGGAATACGACGGGCAGCTGTGGATCTCGATGGACTACGTGGAGGGAACCGACGCGGCGAAGCTGCTGCGGACTCAGTACCCGTCCGGGATGCCGAAAGCCGATGTGGTCGAGATCATTTCGGCCGTCGCGGACGCGCTCGACTACGCCCACTCGCGTGGGCTGCTTCATCGCGACGTCAAGCCGGCGAACATCCTGCTGACCGACGCGAGCCCGCGACGGCGAGTTCTGCTCGCCGACTTCGGGATTGCCCGCGAGCTCGGCGACATCAGCGGCCTGACCGCGACGAACATGTTGGTGGGCACCACCGCTTACTGCGCGCCCGAGCAGTTGCAGGGCCTCGACGTGGACGGGCGGGCCGATCAATACGCGCTGGGCTGCACCGCGTTCGACCTGCTGGCCGGGTCCGCCCCGTTTCGCCACTCCAACCCGGCGGTGGTCATCACCCAGCACCTGTCCGCGCCGCCGCCGAACATCAGCGAGCGCCGGCCCGAGCTGGCCGACCTTGACGGCGCCATCGCCAAGGCCCTGGCGAAGAAGCCCGAGGACCGCTACCCGACGTGCGCCGACTTCGCCGCGGCACTGGGCAGCCAGGTCGGCACCGCCGCCTCGGAAGTGACCGCCGGGCCCACCACGGTCATTCCGGCGCCGACCGCGGTGATCCCGAAGCCCACGAGCGCGCCGCCGCCCGCGCCCGAGGCGCGCGGCGGGCGGGGACCACTCGTGGCGATCGCGGCGCTCGTCGCAATCGCGGTGGTCGCCGTCGGCGCCTACTTTGGGGTCCGCGCTCTGGGCACCCGAAGCCACCAACGTCACGCCGCCGCGTCGTCGGCGTCGGCCGCGCCGGCGCCGTCCGGCAACGCCGCTGCAAGCCCGATCACGCTGTCCGGACAGATCACCGATCAGTCGGGCGTGCTGGGCCCGCTCGAGTACGACGCGGTGAACCGCGCGCTCACCAACCTCTACAACGGGCGCGGCACCCGACTGTGGGTGGTGTACGTCCCAAGCTTCGGCGGCCTCAAGCCGTTCAAGTGGGCCGAAAACGTCATGGTCGCAAACCATTTCACCGATAGCGACGCCATCCTGGCGGTGGCCACCGGTGAAACCGCGTTTTCCTTCCGCGTGCCCAACGCGGCGCTCACCGGAAAGGCCATCGACTTGGAGATGATTCGCCGTGATCGCATCGCGCCGGCCGTGTTCCGCCACGAATGGGCGCGCGCCGCGATCGCCGCGGCCACCGGGTTGGACGTCGCGCCGAGCTAGCCTTCGGGTTCCAGCAGCTGGTCGGCGTCGAAGCAGCTGTGATCGCCGGTGTGGCAGGCGCCGCCGACCTGGTCGACGGTCAGCAGCACGGTGTCGCCGTCGCAGTCCAGACGCACCGAATGGACGTGCTGGGTGTGGCCCGAGGTCGCCCCCTTGATCCACTGTTCGCCGCGGGATCGCGAATAATACGTGGCCTCACGGGTTTCCAGCGTCCGGGCCAGCGCGTCGTCGTCCATCCAGGCGACCATGAGCACGTCGCCGCTGCCGCGCTCCTGTACGACGGCGGTGACGAGCCCTTCGGCGTTGCGCTTCAGCCGCGCGGCGATGTTCGGGTCGAGCGTCATCGGACCGTGATCTGTTCTGCCGCCATCGCGGCCTTCACCTGCCCGATGGTGAGCTCGCGGAAGTGAAAGACGCTGGCCGCCAACACCGCATCGGCCCCGGCGGCGACCGCGGGCGCGAAGTGTTCCACCGCCCCGGCGCCGCCGCTGGCGATCACCGGCACCGTGACGGCCGCGCGGACGGCGCGCAGCATCGGCAGGTCGAAGCCCGCCTTGGTGCCGTCGGCGTCCATCGAGTTGAGCAGGATCTCCCCCACCCCGAGTTCGGCGCCGCGGGCCGCCCATTCCACGGCGTCGATGCCGGTGCCCCGGCGCCCCCCGTGGGTGGTCACCTCCCAGCCCGACGGCGTCGGCGCCGATCCGGCGGGCACCTTGCGGGCGTCGACGGACAACACGATGCACTGGGAGCCGAATTGGGTTGCCATTTCGGCGAGCAGGTCCGGCCGCGCGATCGCGGCGGTGTTGACGGAGACCTTGTCGGCGCCCGCGCGCAACAGGGTGTCGACGTCGGCCACGGTGCGCACCCCGCCGCCGACCGTGAGCGGGATGAACACCTGCTCGGCGGTCCGGCGCACTACGTCGAGCATGGTCGCCCTGCCCGACGACGACGCCGTCACGTCCAGGAAGGTCAGCTCGTCGGCGCCTTCGGCGTCGTAGGCCGCGGCCAGCTCGACCGGATCGCCGGCGTCGCGGAGGTTTTCGAAGTTGACGCCCTTGACGACCCGCCCGGCGTCGACGTCCAGGCACGGGATCACGCGCACGGCAAGGCCGGTACCCGCGTACATCTCAGTAGTCCTCCGGATCGCCGACGGCGCTCAGGATCTCGAGGATTTCGCCGTGCGCCCCGGGGGCCGCGGCCAGCACCGAGTCCGACGCGGGCGTCCACGGTTTGCCGGCCAGGTCGGTGACGATGCCACCCGCGGACCTCACCTGCGCCACCCCGGCGGCGTGGTCCCATACGTGCCCACCGAAACTGATTGCGGCGCCGAGTATTCCGTCGGCGACGTAGACGAGGTCGATGCCGGTGGAGCCGTGCATGCGCAGCCGCGACGAGACCCGGCTCAGGTTCTCCAGCAGGGCAATCCGGTAGCGCCCCGGAAACCGGCCGCGCGAGTCGGCGCTGAACGTTCCGACCGCGAGGAGGCTGTCGGCGAGCTGCGTGGTTTCCAGGGACGGTTGCGGCGCACCGTTTTTGACCAGCGGGCCGCCCGCGATGGCGGTGTAGCGCTCGCCGACGAACGGCAGCCAGGTCAGGCCCGCGACCGGCTCGCCGTCGTGCAGCAGGGCCAGCAGGATCGCGGCCATCGGCGACCCGGCCGCATAATTGAACGTCCCGTCGACGGGATCCACCACCCACACCCACGGCGAGTCCACGTCGGTGCCGCCGAATTCCTCGCCGTGCACGCCGATCCCGGTGGTGGCCTGCAACGCGGTGACGACCTGGCGTTCGATCGCGAGGTCGATCTCCGTGGCAAAGTCGTTGCCCTTCTTGGCAACCGCGGAATCGGCGCGGTGGCCCTCCAGGAAGCGCGGCACCGCGGCGTCGAGGATGACTGACGCCTTGTCGACCAAGGGCGAGACCATCGCGTTGAGGTCCATGCGGCTACGCCCTCACCGCGGCCAGAGCCTGCGGCAGGGTGAACCGCCCGGCGTACAGCGCCTTGCCCACGATGGCGCCCTCGACCCCGCGGTCGGTGAGCGTGGTGATGGCGCGCAGGTCGTCCAGGCTAGACACACCGCCCGACGCGATCACCGGGGCCTCCGTGCGGTCGGCCACCGCACCCAGCAGCTCCAGATTGGGGCCGCCCAGGGTTCCGTCCTTGGTGACGTCGGTAACGACGTAGCGCGAACACCCTTGGCCGTCAAGGCGTTCCAGCACTTCCCAGAGGTCGCCGCCGTCGGTCTCCCAGCCGCGTCCGCGCAGCCGATGCTGGCCGTCAACGATCTGCACGTCGAGCCCGACGGCCACCTTGTCGCCGTGTTCGGCGATCGCCCGCGCGCACCATTGCGGGTTCTCCAAGGCGGCCGTGCCGAGGTTGACCCGCGCGCAGCCGGTGGCCAGCGCGGCGGCCAGCGAGTCGTCGTCGCGGATCCCGCCGGACAACTCCACCTGCACGTCGAGCTTGCCCACCACCTCGGCGAGCAGCTCACGGTTGGAGCCGCGGCCGAACGCGGCGTCCAGGTCGACCAGATGGATCCACTCGGCGCCGTCGCGCTGCCAGCCCAGCGCGGCGTCCAGCGCCGAGCCGTACTCGGTTTCGCTGCCGGCTTTGCCTTGCACCAGACGCACGGCACGGCCCTCGACCACGTCGACGGCCGGTAACAGAATCAATGGCATTTACAGTCCCTCAACCCAATTGCTCAGCACGGCCGCTCCGGCGTCGCCGCTCTTCTCCGGGTGGAATTGGGTGGCGGACAGGGGCCCGTCCTCGACCGCGGCCAGGAACGGCACCTGGTGCGTCGCCCAGGTCAGCAACGCCTTGTCCGAACCCTCCCAGCGCTGCGCGGCGTAGGAGTGCACGAAGTAGAACCGAGCGCCGGAGTCCAGCCCCTTGAACAGCACGCTGCCGGTCGCGGCGTTCACCACGTTCCAGCCCATGTGCGGGATCACCGGCGCGTCCAGCCGCGTGACGGCCCCCGGCCACTGCCCGCAGCCCCTGGTCTCGACCCCGAATTCCACCCCGCGGGCGAACAGGATCTGCATGCCCACGCACACGCCGAGCACGGGGCGCCCGGCGGCCACCCGCTCGGCGATGATGCGATCTCCCCCGACCTTCCGCAGGCCCGTCATGCACGCCTCGAAGGCGCCGACCCCGGGCACCACCAACCCGTCGGCGGCCGCCGCGGCGCCCGCGTCGGCGGTCACCTCGACCGACCCGCCGACCCGCTGCAGCGCGCGTTGCGCCGACCGCAGGTTGCCCGAGCCGTAGTCGAGCACCACGATTGATTTCGTCACAGAACACCCTTGGTGGACGGCACACCCGACACCCGGGAATCGAGCTCGACCGCGTGACGCAGCGCTCGGGCCACCGCCTTGTACTCGGCTTCGGTGATGTGGTGCGGGTCGCGGCCGTACAGGACGCGCACGTGCAGCGCGATGCGGGCGTTGGAGGCCAGCGTTTCGAACACGTGCCGGTTGACGACGGTGTGATACGGCACCGAGCTGCCGGTGATCGTGGTGTGCTGCAGGTGGTCCGGCTCGCCGGTGTGCACGCAGTAGGGACGCCCGGACACGTCGACCGCGGCGTGGGCCAGCGCCTCGTCCATCGGGATGAAGGCGTCCCCGAAGCGCCGGATGCCCTTCTTGTCGCCCAGCGCCTGCCCGAGCGCCTGGCCCAGCGCGATGGCGGTGTCCTCGATGGTGTGGTGACCCTCGATCTCGGTGTCGCCCTTGGTGCGCACGGTCAGGTCGAAGCTGGCGTGGCTGCCCAGCGCCGTGAGCATGTGGTCGTAGAACGGCACCCCGGTGTCGACATCGACCTGTCCGGTGCCGTCGAGGTCGAGCTCGACGACGATGTCGGATTCCTTGGTGCGCCGTTCGATTCGCGCGCGGCGTGTTTCGGTGGTCACGGGGCTCCTACTGAGGTGGCTGGGGCCAGTTCGGTGGCCGCGATCTGGGCGCTGGCCCGCAGGAAGGCGTCGTTCTCCTCGGCCAGGCCCGTCGTGGCGCGCAGGTAGCCGGGGATGCCGACGTCGCGGATCAGCACGCCGGCGTCCAGGTAGCGCTGCCAGGTGGCCGGCGCGTCGGCGAATTCCCCGAACAGCACGAAGTTCGCATCGCTAGGGATCACCCGAAAACCCATGCCGCTCAACGCCGTTGTGACGCGTTCCCGTTCGGCGATCAGGGTGGCGACGCTACCCAAGGTGTCGTCGGCGTGCCGCAGCGCGGCGCGGGCCGCGGCCTGGGTGACCGACGACAGGTGATACGGCAGCCGCACC
>NZ_LZKE01000049.1:0-917 GCF_001672675.1 Mycobacterium sp. E2327 | reverse complement strand
CGGCACAGGCGGCGTGGCCTTGCGGGACGGTGGCCTGAACGCGTTTACCGGCGGCACCGGCGGGGTCGGTGGGGCCGCTGGTCTGTGGGGCGCCGGCGGCAGCGGCGGGCAGGGCGGCAACGCCGGACCCAACACCGCGACGGTGGCCACCGGACAGACCACACCCTTCGTCCTGAACGGTGGCGATGGCGGCGAGGGCGGGCGCGGCGGATGGATTCACGGCCTGGGCGGAGCCGGTGGGCAAGGTGGGATGGGCAGCAGCAGTACACCATCCGTGACCCTTGACGTCGGTACGGGCTTCACGATCCTCAACAACACCCCCGGAAGCAATTCGGTCGCCTACCTTCCCGGCGCCAACGTCTTTTCCATAAGTCCGGCCAGCTCGAGCCTGGCTACCGGCGGCACCGGCCAGGTGGCGATCACGCTCACGCCCGGCCGCACCAGCGGCACCATCCAGTTCATATCCATACCCTCTGGTCTTGCCGGGGCCGCGGGCCAGGCCGGCCTCCCCGGACCCAACGGCTACCTCTAGGGACGGCGACCGGGGCGCTGATTAGTGTGCAAGCCATGGCCGGACCGGTGGAAGGCATCAGAGTCGTCGAGCTCGGCGTCTGGGTCGCGGGACCCGCGGCCGCCGGCATCCTGGCCGACTGGGGCGCCGACGTGATCAAAATCGAGCCGCCGGCCGGCGACCCGGGGCGCATGTTCGGCCGGATGCTGGGCTGCGATCTCGGGGTCAATCCGCCGTTCGAAATGGACAACCGGTCCAAGCGCAGCGTCGTCCTGGACCTCACCACCGCGACCGATCGCGACACCGCGCTCGAATTGCTTTCCGACGCAGACGTTTTCATCACCAACGTGCGTCCGGGGGCGTTGCAGCGCCTCGGCCTGGATTACGCCACACTGTCGGCCCACAA
>NZ_LZKE01000048.1:0-40149 GCF_001672675.1 Mycobacterium sp. E2327 | reverse complement strand
CCGGCGGCGATGATGGCGAGCTTGAAGTACGCCAGTGCCATGTAGAACTCCCAATGAGCCAACGGCAACCCCGCCACCAGCGAGTAGCGGTCGGCCAGCTCGTCGGCCGTCGGCAACAGCGGCGACGTCCAGGCGGCCTGCGCGTTGACGATCAGGTCCAGCGCCGGGTCGCGGTAGACGCACATCAGGGCGGCGTCGGACAGTGGGTCCCCCAGCGTCGAGAGCTCCCAGTCCACGACCGCGCGCACCTTCGTCGGGTCGTCGGCGTCCAGGATGGTGTTGTCGATCCGGTAGTCGCCGTGCACGATCGAGGTCCGGCTCTGCTGCGGAATGGATTGGCGCAGGCCGGAATGCAACCGTTCGACGTCGGCGTCGCGGTGGTCGTCGGGCAGCCGCACCAGCTCCCACTGCGAACCCCAGCGTCGCACCTGACGCTCCAGGTAACCGCTGGGCTTGCCAAAGTCGGCCAGCCCCACGGCGTTCGGGTCGACGCTGTGCAGATCGACGAGGACCCGGATCAACGAGTCGACGCAGGCGTCGATGACGGTGTGATTGAACGCTTCGAGCTGCGCACGCCGGCGCACCACCTGCCCGGCAACGAATTCGACGATCTGAAACGGCGCGCCCAGCACCGAGTCGTCCTCACACAGCGCGATCGCGCGCGCGACCGGAACCGGCGTGTCCTGCAGCGCGGCGACGACCTTGAATTCGCGGGCCATGTCGTGGGCAGACGGCGTCAGCCCATGCAGCGGCGGGCGGCGCACCAGCCAGCTGGTCGCGTCGTCGTACACCCGGAACGTCAGATTCGAGCGGCCACCGGAGATGAACTCGCCCCGAAGTTCGCCGTCGCGGCCTATCCCGAGCGAACGCAGGTACCGGTCCAGCGAGGCCAGGTCGAGCCCGTCGAGTCGGTCAACTGAAGTCACTCGAACTTGTTTACCACCGCTGATGTCGGTCAACTTCACCACCACCGATTTGCCCGACTCCACCTCAGGCCGTTCCACGGCCTGCATCGTCGCCGGGCAGCCGCTGGTTTCGCGGCAACAGATCCCACACATGCTCGACGGTGTTGACCCCCGCCACCGTCGCCTGACCCGTCCGCGAGAACAGCAGCCGGGTCACCGACGCGTAGTCGACGGGGAAGGACAACAGCCGCCTCGTGCCCAGGATTTCGTGCAGCAGCACGTTGATCACCCCGCCGTGGCTGAACACCGCGACCGTGTCCTCGGGGTCGGCGGCGGCGACGAGGTCGTCGACCCCCGCGCGGACGCGCGCACGAAACGCGTCCTCGTCCACCGCGCTGGGCAGATGCCCCTCGGCCAGGCGGGCCCATTCCTCCGGTCGCTCGGCTTTGATCTGCTCGACGGGGATGTAGACGGGAAGGTCGCGGTCGTATTCGGCGAAGCGGTCGTCGATTTCGACTCGCAGCCGGCGCGCGGCCGCGACTGGTTCGGCGGTCTGAATCGCGCGCCGCTGCGGGCTGCTCACCACCCGCGCGATAGGAAACCGGGCGAGCGCGTCGGGCAGGCGCTCGACCTGCGCCCACCCCTGCTCCGACAGGTCCGGGTCGGAACCTTCGCCGTGTTCGCTTCTCAGCGGTAGCGCATGCCGGACCAAGAGCACTTGCATGTTTGTTCCCGTCGTCGGATGGTGGGCAGCGCCCAGTTTCTCATCGCGCCCCGCGACACCGATCCCGAGGAGGAGAGATGACCCAGCCGCAGATGGATTGGGACGCCGCATACCGGCAGGAAACGCCGCCGCCGTGGAGCATCGGCCGGCCGCAGCCCGAGCTGGCGGCGCTGATCGACGAGGGCAAGATCCGCAGCGATGTCCTGGACTCCGGCTGCGGCCACGCCGAGCTGTCGCTCGCCCTCGCCGCGCGCGGGTACACGGTTGTCGGTCTGGACGCCAGCGCGACGGCGGTCGAGGCAGCGGCCGCGACGGCCGCCGAACGAGGCCTGACGACAGCGACTTTCGCGCAGGCCGACGTCACCAACTTCCGGGGCTATGACGGTCGCTTCTCCACGATCCTGGACAGCGGACTGTTCCACGCGCTGCCGCCCGAGAGCCGCCAGGACTACCTGCAGTCGATCTTTCGGGCCGCCGCGCCCGGGGCGGCGCTGTACATCCTGGCGTTCGCCGCGGGGGCCCTGGGTCCTCAGAGCGCCGACCGGCCCGGGCCGCGCGGCTTCACCGAGACGGAGTTGCACGACGCCGTCGCAGAGCTCTGGCAAGTCGACGATCTGCGGCCCGCCAAGCTCTACGGCAACGCCGGCGCGCTCGCGGCTTCCCGTGATCCGTTGCCCGAGCTCGAATTCGACACCGACGGCCACTTCATGGCGCCGGGCTTCCTGTTGAGCGCGCACAAGCCCGGATAACAGTCGAGGCCTTTCCGCACTCCGTGGAGAATGCTATTCTCCGCACGGAGAGCGGGGTGTGCAGCCTATGACGAGTGTCAGCGAAACCCAACTGGACCCGGGCGTCCTTGCCCGTTGGCTGGATGCGAGCGGGGCACCCGGCGCCGGCGAGCAACCGGTGCTGAACCAGCTCAAGGGGGGTTCCCAGAACACCCTGTACCTGATCGAACGCGGCGGCGAACGCATGGTGCTGCGGATGCCGGGCGCGCGCGCCGACGCGGCCCGCATCGACGGCCTGCTCCGCGAGATCCGGCTGGTCCGCGCGCTGTCGGGCACCGACGTGCCACACGCGGCGCTGATCGCCGCCGACGACACCGGCACCGTGCTGGGCATGCCGTTCTACGTGATGCAGGCGATCGACGGCTGGAGCCCGATGGACGGCGGGTGGCAGGCGCCGTTCGACGCCGACCTGGAGGCCCGTCGCGGGCTGGCGTTCCAACTGGTCGAGGGCGCCGCCAAGCTGGGCCGGGTGGATTGGCGCGCGCAAGGCCTCGACGGCTTCGGGCGCCCGGACGGCTTCCACGAACGACAGGTCGATCGCTGGCTCACGTTCCTCGACGCCTACAAGGTGCGCGAGCTGCCCGGGCTGCACGAGGCCGCCGACTGGTTGCGCAGCCACCGGCCCGACCACTACAAGCCCGGCATCATGCACGGCGACTACCAGTTCGCCAACGTGATGTTCGCGCACGGTGCGCCCGCGCGGTTGGCCGCGATCGTGGACTGGGAGATGACGACGGTCGGCGATCCGCTGCTCGATCTCGCCTGGGCGCTGCTGGGCTACGACGGCGAGGAGCCCAGCACCGACGGGTTCTATCTGGACATGCGCGGCATGCCGACGCGCAGCGAATTGCTCGAGCACTACGAGAAGATCAGCGGGCTGTCCACCGAGAACATCGACTATTACCTGGTGCTGGCCAACTGGAAGCTCGGCATCGTGCTGGAGAAGACCTACGCGGCGGGGGTCAAGACCGGAAAAGTCGACCCGAACATCCAGGACACCTTCGGGGCGATGATCCCGCGGCTCATCGCCACCGCCGCCGAGCTGGCCGGGGCGCGCTGAAATGGGCTATGCGGAGCAGCTTTTCGACCTCACCGACCGGGTGGTGCTGATCACCGGCGGCAGCCGCGGGCTGGGACGCGAGATGGCGTTCGCCGTCGCGCACTGCGGCGCCGACGTCGTGATCGCGAGCCGCAACATGGACAACTGCGTGTCGACGGCAAAGGAGATCGAGGCCGAGACCGGCCGCTCCGCGATGCCCTACCAGGTGCACGTGGGGCGCTGGGACCAACTCGACGGCCTGGTCGAGGCCACCTACGAGCGGTTCGGCAAGGTCGACACGTTGATCAACAACGCGGGCATGTCGCCCTTGTACGACAAGCTGACCGACGTCACCGAGAAGCTCTTCGACGCGGTGCTCAACCTGAATCTCAAGGGTCCCTTCCGGTTGTCGGCGTTGGTGGGCGAGCGGATGGTCGCGGCCGGGCGCGGATCGATCATCAACGTGAGCACGGCCGGATCGCTGCGGCCGGCCCCCGACATCGTCCCGTACGCCTCGGCCAAGGCGGGCCTGAATGCCATGACCGAGGCGCTGGCGAAGGCGTTCGGACCGGACGTCCGGGTCAACACGCTGATGGCCGGGCCGTTCCTCACCGACGTCAGCAAGGCCTGGAACCTCGAGGGGGCCAAGGGCAAGCCGTTCGGGCACCTGGCGTTGCAGCGCGCCGGCGACCCCCGCGAAATCGTCGGCGCCGCGCTGTTTCTGGCGTCCGACGCTTCCAGTTTCACCACCGGCTCGATCCTGCGCGCCGACGGCGGTATCCCCTGACCAATGAACGAATAGGAGCATTCGAATGTCCTGGGACTTCTCCACCGAACCGGAGTTCGAAAAGAAGCTGGCCTGGATCCGCGAGTTCGTCCGCGAGGAGGTCGAACCCCTCGAGGTGCTCTTCCCCGGCTGTGAATTCCTTCCGCTCAACGACGAGCGGCGCCGGATCGTCGATCCGCTCAAGCAACAGGTCCGCGACAACGGCCTGTGGGCGCCGCATTTGGGGCCGGAGCTCGGCGGGCAGGGGTTCGGTGCGGTCAAGCTGACGCTGATCAACGAGATCCTCGGACGCAGCCCGTGGGCGCCGATCGTGTTCGGCACCCAGGCGCCCGACACCGGCAACGCGGAGATCATCGCCCGCTTCGGAACCCAGGACCAAAAGGACCGCTATCTGTCCGGCCTGCTGTCCGGGGAGATCTTTTCCTGCTTCTCGATGACCGAACCGCAGGGCGGCGCGGACCCGCGGGTCTTCACCACGCGGGCGGTCCGCGACGGGGACGACTGGATCATCACCGGGCGAAAGTACTTCTCCTCCAACGCGTCCGTCGCGTCGTTCTTCATCGTCGTCGCGATCACCGACCCCGACGTGCCCGTCCACCAGGGCGCCTCGACGTTCCTCATCCCGGCCGGCACGCCGGGCCTGAACGTGGAGGCCACCCATCACCTCGTCGGCGCCGACCCCCACGAGCCGGGGCATTCGCTGGTCCGCTACGACGGGGTGCGGGTGCCTTCGGAGGCGCTGCTCGGCGAACCCGGTCAGGGCTTCCTGATCCTGCAGACCCGCCTGGCCGGAGGCCGGCTGCACCACGCGATGCGCTCGATCGGGATGGCGCAGCGCGCCGTCGAGATGATGTCGCGGCGCGCGAAAAGCCGCTTCACCCAGGGTAGTTCGCTGGCCGACAAGCAGTTGGTCCAGGAGTTCGTCGCCGACTCCTATACCGAGCTGATCCCGTTCCGGCTGACCGTGCTGCACGCCGCCTGGCTGATCGACAACGGCGACGAGCGCGCCGCCCGCGCCGAGATCGCCGCCTGCAAGATCTTGGCGTCGCAGGTGTTGAAATCGATTGCGCTGCGGGCGATTCAGGTCCACGGTGCCCTCGGGCTCACCGACCAGCTGCCACTGGTCAACGTGCTGCTCGGCGGCATCGCGCTGGGCCTGGCCGACGGTCCGACCGAGGCGCACAAGGTCAACCTGGCGCGAATGCTGCTCAAGGGCTACGACGCCGAAGAGGGCGATTGGCCGAGCGAGATGCTGGACGTGCGGCTCGAGGCGGCCCGCGCCAAATACGGTGAGCTCGTTGGCCAGTAGCAGGGTCACCGCGGCCGTCGAGCGCGCCCTGGACGACCGCCAGCGCGAGGCGACCGAGGAGGTCGAGCGGATCCTGGCCGCGGCGGTGCGGGTGATGGAACGCGTCGCGCCCGAGGAGCCGCGGGTCAGCGACATCGTCGCCGAGGCCGGCTCGTCGAACAAGGCGTTCTACCGGTATTTCGCCGGCAAGGACGAGCTCATCCTGGCGGTCATGGAGCGCGGCGTGGCCATCGTCGAGTCCTACCTGCAGCACCAGATGGCCAAGGAATCCAGACCGGAAGACCAGGTCGCGCGCTGGATCGAGGGCACGCTGGCCCAGGTGGCCGACCCGCACCTGATCAGCATGAGCCGCGCGGCGGCCGGGCAGATGTCGGCGCCCAACTGGCGAGTGGCCGACACGGAAATGCTGCGGCCGCTACGGGATCTGCTCATCGAGCCCGTCACGGCGCTGGGCAGCACCGACGTCGACCGCGACGTCGAGGCGGTGTTCTCCTGCACCGCGGCGACCATGCGCCGATACGTGGGATCCGCCGACCGACCCCAGCCCGAGGACATCGCACACCTGGTGGGCTTCTGCCTGCGCGGGCTGGGGATTCGGTGATGCGCGCCGTCGTCTGCCGTTCGTATGGCACGCCGGAGGACCTGGTCGTCGAGGACCTCCCCGATCCGGTCCCCGGGCCCGGCCAGCTGGTGGTGCGGGTGCACGCCGCCGCGGTCAACTTCCCCGACGTGCTGCTGATCGCAGGCAAGTATCAGGTCAAGATTCCGGTTCCGTTCGTGCCAGGCAGCGAGCTGGCCGGCGAGGTGGTGGCGGTCGGCGACGGCGCCCCGTTTCGCTTGGGGCAGCGGGTTTCCGCGACCACCCCGACGGGCGCGTTCGCCGAGCGGGCGCTGCTCGATTCGAGAGCGGTCGCGCCCATACCCGACGGCGCCGACTTCGCGTCGGCCGCGGCGTTCGGTGTCACCTATCGCACCGCGTATCACGCGCTGCGGTCGATTGCCGAAGTGGCACAGGGTGATTGGGTGGTGGTGCTGGGCGCCGCCGGCGGTGTGGGGCTGGCGGCCGTCGACCTGGCGGTCGCGATGGGCGCCCGGGTGCTGGCCGCCGCGTCGAGTCCCGAAAAACTCGAGCTGTGCCGGCAGCGCGGCGCCGAGGCCACCGTCGACTACGACCACGAGGACCTCAAGACCTGCATCCGCGAGCTCACCGGCGATTCCGCCCGGGTGGTCCTGGACCCCGTCGGCGGGCCGTACGCGGAGCCCGCGCTGCGCGGCCTGGCCCGCGGCGGCAGCTTCATCACCCTCGGCTACGCGTCGGGCACCATCCCGTCCATCCCGCTGAACCTGGTCCTGCTCAAGGGCATCACGATCCGCGGCATGGAGATCCGCACCTTCATGGGCGACCGGCCCGACGACGCCGCGCGCGACATGCGCGAGCTGGAGCAGATGTTCGCCGCCGGCACGATCCGGCCCTACATCGGCGCCCGCTTCCCGCTTTCCGAGGCCCCGGCGGCACTGCGGCACGTGGCCGAGCGCAAAGTGCTCGGCAAGGTGGTCATCGACGTGACCTGACTTCCGCGAGCAGACGCAGAATCGCACAGGATCGGCGGAATTCATGCGATTCTGCGTCTGCTCGCGAAGTAGCTACGGCGTAACGATGTTGAAGGCCGGGTCGGGCTCGTCGAGCGCGCCGAGGAAGGCCTGCAGCGCCGCCTGGTCGCCCGAAACGTCCAGACCGGGCGAGGCGAAGTCGCCCATCGCCGCGGCCAGCAGCCGAAACTTGCTGTCGGCGTTCACCGTAACCGTCGCCGTCGCCGGGTCGGGCGCCACCCGGCGGTGCACGAGTACCCCGTTGCGCAGGCTGAGCCGGTAGTTGGCGGCCGCGTCGGCGAACGCGATGTCGACGGCGATGTCGAGGTCCCAGCTGCGCGGCCCGTTGACCCGGATGGCGAGGCTGTCGAAGATCTGCTCGGGCGTTAGCTGAGAAAGCATTGTGGGAGAAGCGACTTGGGCCGCGGTGCCGAAGTTGCCGTCGCGCAGTTCGGCGGCGGCGCTCAGGAAGAAGTTGCGCCACGTGGCGTTTTCGGCGCCGTAGGCCAGCTGTTCAAGCACATCGGAGTACAGCGAGCGGGCGGCCGCGTGCCCGCTGTCGGTGAAGACGGCATGATCGAGTAGCGTTGCCGCCCAACGGAAGTCACCGGCATCGAACGCCGCCTGGGCGAGCTCGACGACCCGGTCGATGCCGCCCATCGCGTCGACGTAGCGGGGCGCGATCGCCTCCGGCGGATGGGGCCACAGCCGCGCCGGGTTGCCGTCGAACCACCCCATGTAGCGCTGGTAGACCGCCTTGACGTTGTGGCTGACCGAGCCGTAGTACCCGTGGGTGTGCCAGGCCCGCTCCAGCGCGGGTGGCATTTGAAACGCCTCGGCGATCTCGGCGCCGGTGTGCCCCTGGTTGAGCAGGCGCAGTGTCTGGTCGTGCAGGTAGGCGTACAGATCGCGTTGCAGCGAAAGGAATTCGACGATGTTCTCCCGGCCCCAGGTGGGCCAGTGATGGGAGGCGAACACCACGTCGGCGCGATCGGCGAAGGTGTCGATGGCCTCGGTCAGGTAGCCCGACCAGGCGTGCGGGTCGCGCACCAGCGCGCCGCGCAGGGTCAGCAGGTTGTGCAGGTTGTGGGTGGCGTTCTCCGCCATGCACAGCGCGCGGAACCGCGGGAAGTAGAAGTGCATTTCGGCCGGCGCCTCGGTGCCGGGCGCCATCTGGAACTCGATCTCCACACCGTCGATGGTGTGTCTCTCACCGGTCGCCCGAATGTCGACGGTAGGGACGATGATGCCGATCTCGCCGGTGGACGCGGCCTGACCCAGCCCGCAACCCACGTGGGCCCGCGGTCCGCGCGCCAGCATGGACCCGTACATGTAGGTGGCGCGCCGCGTCATCGCCGGGCCGGCATAGACGTTCTCCTGGACGGCGTGCGCGGTGAAGCCCTCCGGGGCCAGCACCGCCACCGCGCCGCTGTCCACGTCGGCTTGCGTGGTGACGCCGAGAACGCCGCCGAAGTGATCGACGTGGCTATGGGTGTAAATCACTGCGACGACGGGACGGTCTCCGCCACGGTGGGTGCGATACAGGTTCAGCGCCGCCGCCGCGACCTCGGTGGATATCAGCGGGTCGATGACGATGACGCCGGTGTCGCCCTCGACGAAGGTGACGTTCGAGATGTCCAGGCCGCGGACCTGGTAGATGCCCGGGACCACCTCGTAGAGCCCCTGCTTGGCGGCCAACGTCGATTGGCGCCAAAGGCTCGGATGCACGGACGTCGGCGCGTCGCCGGTGAGGAAGGAGTAAGCGTCGTTGTCCCAAACCACGCGCCCGTCGGCCGCGGTGATGACGCACGGGGACAGGGCCGCGATGAAGCCGCGATCGGCGCTCTCGAAGTCCCTCGTGTCGTCGAACGGCAGGGCGTGTTCGCGATGGGCCGACTCGATAAAGGCGACCGGGGGTTTGTGATCCACCGCAACACAGTGCCATTAATGCGCCCTTCGGTGGAAGGACGTGTGCAGAGCCGGCGGGTTAACCGATGCGAAACAATTTCGCCGTATCTCTTTCCTGCGGCACGGCAAACTTGCATACTGCCTTGACGGTTCTCAATGCCGAGGACCGCAACGATCGGGCAAAGGAGAACAGGTGAAGCGTGGACTGACTGTCGCGGTGGCCGGAGCGGCGATTCTGGCCGCAGGCATTTCCGGGTGTTCGAGCAACAAGTCGAGCACGAGCGGTAGTGCGAACGGCACGTCCGTTGCGGTTGCCACCCCAGGAAGCGGCGCGGCGGCGCCCACGGTGACCATCGACGGCAAGAACCAGAACGTGACCGGGTCCGTCGTGTGCACGACGGTCGGCGGCAACACCACCATCGCGGTCGGGGGCGCGGCGACCGGCATCTCCGTCGTGCTCGCCGGTGACAACACGGTGAAGTCCGTCGGGCTCGGCAACGTCAACGGTGTGACCCTCGCGTACGCGCAGGGTTCCGGCCAGGGCAACGCCTCGGCGACCAAGAACGGCAACAGCTACAAGGTCACCGGCACCGCCACCGGGGTCGACATGGCCAACCCGATGCAGCCGGTGAACAAGCCGTTCGAAATCGACGTGACTTGCTCCTAGCCCGGTGACGATGCGGGCCGGAACGGCCCGCTGAGGAGGCGGGCAATCGGGCCTTAGCCAGATGACGATGCGGGCGGTTGCCACCCGTTGAGTGGCAACCGCACCGTGAACTCGGTGTGACCGGGTGCGCTGTCGACCGTGATCGTCCCGTGGTGCGCCTTGACGACCGCGGAGACGATCGCTAATCCGAGGCCGGTGCTGCCACCTTTGCGCGAGCGCGAGGAATCACCGCGGGCGAACCGCTCGAACACCTCGGACTGCAGCCCCGCCGGAATGCCGGGGCCGTTGTCGATGACCGACAGCACGGTCTGCGTCGGCTCGGTGCTCAACCGGGTCGTCACGACGGTGCCGGGCGCGGTGTGGACCCGGGCGTTGGCCAGCAGGTTGGTCAGCACCTGCTGCAGCCGCGCCGCATCGCCGGTGACGACCACCGGCTCCTCCGGCAGGTCCAGCTCCCACTGGTGATCCGGCCCGGCGACGTGCGCGTCGCTGACGGCGTCGACCGCCAGCCGCGACAAATCCACCGGTTGACGTTCCAGCGGCCGGCCGGAGTCGAGGCGGGCGAGCAACAGCAGGTCCTCGACGAGGCGCGTGATCCGCTCGGTCTCCGACGCCACCCGGCTCATCGCGTGCGCGACGGCCTCGCGGTCGTCACCCATGCGCTGGGTGAGCTCGGTGTAGCCCCGGATCGCGGCCAGCGGCGTGCGCAGCTCGTGGCTGGCGTCGGCGACGAACTGGCGTACCCGGGTCTCGCTGGCCTGCCGCGCCGACAGCGCCGCCGCGATGTGGTCGAGCATCCGGTTCAGCGCCGACCCGAGCTGACCCACCTCGGTGGACGGGTTCGCGTCGGACTCGGCCACCCGCACCGGCAACTCGACCTCGCCGCGGTCCAACGGCAGTTCGACGACCTCGCTGGCGGTTTGCGCGACGCGGCGCAGCGGGGCCAGCGCCCGCCGGATGATGACGACGCCGGCACTGGTCGCGGCGACCAGGGCGATCACCGTGACGATCCCGAGGATGACCAGCATCCGGATCATGGTGGCGTCGATGTTCGACATCGACAGGCCGGTGACGATGACGTCCCCGCCGCTGCGGCTCGGGGCGGCGACGACGCGGTATCGACCGAGTCCGTCCAGTTCGAGCGTCACCGGCTTGCGGCTGCCGGCGATGTGTTCCAGTTGCGTCTGCGCGGCCTGGGTCAACGCGGCCCGCGCGCCGTCGCTGGTCAGGTATCCGGCGTCGACGATCTTGCCGTCGGTGATGACCGCGGCGACCATGCCGGCGGGCTGGCCCGGCGCATCGAGGAACCGCGGGCCGGGACCCGGCCTGGGATAGAAGTGCGACTCGTGGCGCCAGCCCGGGCGTTTCGGTTCGGGGTACATCAGCGCGGAGCGGTACGAGGTCCCCGCGAGTTGCCCGTCGAGCTGCGCGACCAGGTGGTGCAGCAACGCCAGTTCGGTCGCCGCGGTGATGCCGATGCAGACGATGGCGAGCACGACGATCTGGCCGACCAGCAGCCGGAGCCGAAGTGACCAGACCCGCCGCGTCCTAGCGGGCGGGCTTGAGGACATAGCCCGCGCCGCGCAGCGTGTGGATCATGGGTTCACGACCGTTGTCGATCTTCTTGCGCAGGTAGGAAATGTAGAGCTCGACGATGTTCGACCGCCCGCCAAAGTCGTAACTCCACACCCGGTCCAGGATTTGGGCCTTACTCAGCACCCGCTTGGAGTTGCGCATCATGAACCGCAGCAGCTCGAACTCGGTGGAGGTCAACGAGATTGGTTCGCCCGCTCGGGTCACCTCGTGGCTGTCCTCGTCCAGCACCAGGTCCCCGACCACCAGCTGCGCGCCGCTGTCCACGGTCGTCACCCCGGTGCGACGAAGCAGCGCCCGGAGCCGCAGCACGACCTCTTCGATGCTGAAGGGCTTGGTCACATAGTCGTCGCCGCCGGCGGTCAGGCCCGCGATGCGGTCCTCGACGGCGTCCTTGGCCGTCAGTAGCAGCACCGGCAGCTGCGGATTGTCCTCGCGCAGCTTGTGCAGCACGTCCAGCCCGCTCATGTCGGGCAGCATCACGTCGAGCACGACAACGTCGGGACGCTGGGCCCTGGCCGCGGCGATCGCCGATGCGCCGTCGCCCGCGGTGGAGATGGTCCAGCCCTCGTATCGCAGCGCCATAGAGACCATTTCCGCCAGCACAGCTTCGTCGTCAACGACGAGGACATTGATCGGGTTGCCGTCCGCACGGCACATGACAACCCGCTCTACCGAGGCCCGGGACTGCGTCACAGGTTCCAGTATCCGCGCCGGGCTGAGGCAACGCTATGGCGTTCCTTTGCGTCACCTGTGAAAAGATCGCGTGACTGGCGGGCAGTCACGCGATCCGGTTTCACGGGGTGCCTAGTACCAATACCGCCTGCCGGCGACCGGCCGGCCGACGGAGCCCATGATCCACAGCACCGCGCCGATGACGAGCACGACGATGCCGATCTCCCACAACAGCGGGAGGCTAAACACAAACCCGAGAATGAGTAGCACTACGCCGAGGATGATCATGACAACTTCCTTTTTGTGAGGGGTCTACGTGATTTCGTGGCCGTTTCTAGACCACTGCTAGACCACTGGGCATTGAACTGGGCTGCGGGACATGGCAATCCTTCACTTTGGGATTGACGCCCGCGTAATTCAGGGGACCGGCGATAACCGTCAACGCAATGTTTCCCGCGGTGACACAATTCGTTGCGCCGCCCTTGAAGTAGTCGCGCTGAAAAGCCGCGAAGACTCCGATGAGCAACCAGATCAGGACAATCCCGCCGATCACTCCGCGACCACCCATGGTGACCTCCATTGTGTTCGAGAAAAAATCTCGTGGCCCTAGCGTTACCCGTTGGACGTGCGTCTAAACGTGGTCCCTGCCGGGCCCTTAACGCCGTCGTTATCAGGAATGCTCCGCGAGCCAGGCCTCGGCGCGTCGCCTGGAGGCGCGTGAGAGCCACGCGTCCTGAATCAGCTCCGCGAGTTCGGTCCTGGTGATCTCGGCCCGTCGGCCGGCCCGTACCAGCACCGAGGGATGCCCGTCGAAATGGCTTGTGGTGAAGAACGGCGACGCGGGATCCTGGACGAGCGCGAGCTTGTCGCTCTCCGACTCCACCCACAGCATGATCACGTCGGCGTAGCGTTCACCGGTGTCCGGATCCGTCGCGTCGGGCTGCGGGGTGCGGAAGAACACGAACGACTTCCCGCCGACCTGGTAGATGGGGTTGCCCTTCGGGCCCTCCAAGCGCTTGACGTGTGGCATCGACGCGGCGATCCGATGCACGTCGCTGACCCGGGCCGGCCGCTCAGCCATAACCGCGAGATTACCGCGGTCGGTAGCATGGCGAGTGGGGTTGCGGTGAAGGGGGATTGACGTGGATCGCTTTCGGCTGAGCTCTCGAGGCGATGCGACGTGACCGACACCCTGTTCGCCGACGTCTCGGAATTCCAAGTGCCCGTGGACAATTCCTATCCGTACCCGGTGCTTTCCATCCGGGTGTGCGACGGCACCTATCGAGATCACAACTTCGCGGCGAATTACGCATGGATGCGCGCGGCTCTGGACAGCGGGCGCCTGACCTTCGGGATCGTTTACACCTACGTGCGGCCGAACTGGTTGGACAATGCCAACACCGTGCGCTCGATGATCGATGCGGCGGGCGGATTGCACCCGCGGGTCGCGCTGATGCTCGACGTGGAAGCCGGCGGCAATCCGCCCGGTGACGGCTCGAGCTGGATCAACAGCTTGTACTGGAATCTGGCCGACTATGCCGGGTCTCCGGCGCGAATCATCGGGTACGCCAACGCCTATGACTTCTCCAACATGTGGCGCACCCGGCCCGCGGGCCTACGCGTCATCGCGGCCGGCTACGGGTCCAACCCGAACCTTCCGGGTCAAGTCGCGCACCAGTACACCGACGGCACGGGCTACTCCCCCAACCTGCCGCAGGGGTGCCCACCGTTCGGCCATTGCGACATGAATTCCGCCGACGGGCTGACACCACAGGATTTCGCCGCCGCGTGCGGCATCAGTACGAACGGAGGATGGTTGATGGCGCTCACCGACGACGAACAAGCCGAACTGCTGAGCAAGGTCCGCGACATCTGGGACCAGCTGCGAGGGCCCGGCGGCGCGGGCTGGCCGCAACTCGGTCAGAACAGCGAAGGTCAGGACCTGACACCCGTCGACGCGATTGCGGCGATCAAGCGCGACGTGGAAAGCTCGGCGGGCCTGCAGGCTTCGCAATAGCCGCCCTCGCCACACGGCGCTTCCGAGTAACCCGGGGTCCTATCCCACGGAGAGTCGTTCCCATCCAAGGGTGCGCACCGACCAGGAGGGTTACCACCGTTATGCGCCAGCCTCATCGTTCGCTCGCTGCGCTGCCGGCCGTCGCCGCGACGGCTGCGGCTGTCGCGTTGGCCTCCGGCTGCTCCCACTCCGATTCGGCGGCCCAGCGCCACCCGTTGATCGCCGCTGGTTCGGAAGCCGCCACGGGTCAGCCCTTGCCGGGCGCCGGCGAGGAAGTCCTGTTCGAGCGCAACATCAAACCGCTCTTCCGGGCGGACGACCGCGACTCGATGAAGTGGGCGTTCGACCTGTGGTCCTATAACGACGTCAAGGCTCACGCGGCGGCCATCGTCCAACGCCTTCGCGATGGCTCGATGCCATGCGACGGAGCGTGGTCGGCCCAGAAAGTCGACGTCTTTCAGCGCTGGATCGACTCCGGCATGTCCCCTTAGCAGTTCACCATGAAAGCCGTTGGCTCTCAAAAAGATCGCGGTCAGCCCGCTCGCCGCTGGGCCGACACGTAGAGGGTGGGCGGCATAACGTTCCCCCCGTCCTGCGGAATGGCGCGGCCGTAGCGGGCCATCAGCTCCGCGAAGGTCGCCGTGGAGACCTCCCAGCCGTGCTCACGCAGCCAGCCGTCGACGGGCGTGCGCTCCTCGGGGTACCAGAGGTCGTCGAAGTCGGTGATCTCGGTGTCCACCAGCCTGGCCGCCGCGGCCCGCATCCGCTGCATGTCCTCGCGCTGTCGCCGAACGAGCTCGGGATCGGTGAAGCCCTCGCCGGGAACGTTGGAGGCGAGCCAACTACCCTGCGCGCTGAGCGCATGGATGCGCTCGAACAGCAGGTCCTGGGCCTGCGCCGGCAGATAACGGACGAGGCCCTCGGCCGACCATACCACCGGCCGCGCCGCGTCGAACCCGGCTTCCTGCAAGGCCTTTGGCCAATCCTGACGCAGATCGATCGCCACGTTCACCAGCCGCGCGTTCGGCTGCGCGCCGTGCTCGCGCAATGTGTTGGACTTGAACTCCAGCACCTTGGGCTGATCCAGCTCGTACACGACGGTGCCGTCGGGCCAGGGTAGCCGCCAGGTGCGCGCGTCCAGGCCGGCAGCCAGGATCACCACCTGGCGAACTCCGGCGTCGGCCGCGCCCATGAAGAACTCGTCGAAAAACGCTGTGCGCGTGGCCATGAAGTCGATCATCAGCTGAATCCGCGACCGCACCTCCGGTTCGAGCTCGACCGCCTTGGCGAGCCGCTTGGGGTCGGCGTAGATGCTCCACATCCCCTCGCCCGCCGCATCGACGAACACCCGCGCGAACGGGTCCTTGATGAGCGGGTTCTCGCTCTCGGTCTCGGCGGCGCGCGCCGCCGCGACGCCCAGCGCGGTGGCTCCCACGCTTTGGGTGATGTCCCAGGAATCGTTGTCGGTACGCGGCATCGCGGTTTCCCTTCGCAGCCTCAAGTTCGTTAGTTGCCCACACTATTGTTCCAGGACTCCGGCCCCGCCGGCAGCCGACCGCCGGTGACCTACGCTTCTTCCCATGACGCGTACGCCGCAGGAGATATTTGCCCACCACGGGCAGGCGCTCGGCGCAGGCGACCTGGACGGGATCGTCGCCGACTACACCGCGGATTCCGTGGTCATCACCCCGGCCGGCGTCGCGCGCGGCCGGGACGGGATTCGCGGGGTCTTCGCGAAATTGCTCGGCGACCTGCCCGACGCGGCATGGGATCTCAAGAACCAGGTCTTCGAGGGCGACGTGCTGTTCCTGGAGTGGGCGGCCGATTCACCGCTCAACCGGGTCGACGACGGCGTCGATACGTTCGTGTTTCGCGACGGCATGATCTGGGCGCAGACCGTTCGCTACACCCCGCGGCCGAAGGGCTGAACATGGAGCCCACCAACGTCGGGGCCCTCGAGGCCGTAGCGGAATGGATGTCCGGGCAGGGGCTCGGTGAGGGTCCGCTGGAGGATGTCACCAACCTCACCGGGGGCACCCAGAACGTCATGCTGCGCTTCACCCGGGCCGGGCGCCCGTACGTGTTGCGGCGCGGACCGCGGCATCTGCGCCCGCGCAGCAACAGCGTGATCCTGCGCGAGACGAAAGTCCTTGCGGCGCTGGCCGGTTCCGATGTGCCGCACCCGCACCTGATCGCCACCTGCGACGACACCAGCGTGCTTGGCGACGCCGTCTTCTACCTGATGGAGCCGGTCGACGGGTTCAACGCCGGCGAGGGGCTACCGCCTTTGCACGCCGGCGACGCCAGCGTGCGGTTCGGGATGGGCCTGTCGATGGCCGACGCGCTGGCGCGGCTCGGCGCCGTCGACCACGTGGCAGTCGGGCTCGCCGACTTCGGCAAGCCGGACGGGTTCCTGGAGCGGCAGGTGCCGCGCTGGCTTTCCGAGCTGGACTCCTACAGCGAGTACGACGGCTACCCCGGGCCCGACATCCCGGGGATCGAGGAAGTCTCCGCCTGGCTGGAGCGCCGGCGACCGACGACCTGGACCCCCGGGATCATGCACGGCGACTACCACGCCGCCAACGTGATGTTTTCCCGCACCGGGCCCGAGGTGGTCGCCATCGTCGACTGGGAGATGTGCACGATCGGTGACCCGCTGCTGGACCTGGGCTGGCTGCTGGCGACCTGGCGCCAGCCCGACGGCTCCAGCGTGTTCAGCCATGCCCTGGGCGGCCAGGACGGGCTGGCCAGCACCGACGACCTGTTCCAGCGGTACGCCGCCAACACCACCCGTGACCTGTCGAACATCACCTGGTACACCGTGCTGGCCTGCTTCAAGCTCGGCATCGTGATCGAGGGGACGCTCGCCCGGGCCTGTGCGGGCAAGGCCGAAAAGGCGGTCGGCGACCAGCTGCACGCCGCCACGGTGCACCTCTTCGAGCGGGCGCTGACGCTTATCGGCGACGAATCCTGACCCACTAACATCTCCCTTCGTGCCGCCCTACCCCGAGAACCCCGACTTCTACTCCGAGCCGACCCAGGCCGCCTATGGCGGCTATTACGACGAACCGGCCGCTCAGCCGCCCGAGCCGCCGACTCCCTGGTACCGCCGCCCGGCGGCGCTGGTCGCGGCCGGCGCTCTCGGGGTGATCGTGCTCGGCCTGGCGGCCTACGCGGTGGTCAAGCTGGTGGCCGGTTCCCCGTCGCCGGCGCCGACCACCACCACGACGACACCGGCTCCCACCACCACCGCTTCGGCGGCGACCACCACGACGGAGCCGCCGCACCACCACGGCGGCGGCGGTGGCGCGCCGACCCAGACCGTCACCGAGACCGCCCCGCCGGCGAGTACGGACACGGGAACCCCGAGCACCGACACCCCGACGACGACGGTTCCGCCGAGCACGGTCACCGTTTCGCCAAGCACCGAAACCAGCACGGTGACCCAGACCGTGACCATCCCGCCGCGTCGGCCGTTCCAACCGCGCCCATAACCGGGACACGTTGGGGGCCATGGGGCTAGCCTCCATGCGTGGACGTCGGGGAATCGGTCAGGCGCTCGCTTGACCATTGGGAGCACCGCGATTGGGAGGCGGCAATGCTGCACGCCGGCAACGCGGTCGACGGCACCTCGAAGAAGCGCTATCCGCAGCAGGGCGTCGCAACCCGGTTCAAGCGCACGATCCGGGACTCGCTGGACATCTTTCAGGTGATGGCCGCGCCCGGCATCGATTTCGATCAGAGCCGCTTTCCCATCGCGGTGAAATCGGACCTGCCCGACGGCCGTCCCGACATCGCCGACGTCCTCTACGGCGTGCACCGCTGGAACCACGGCCACGAGGACGAACTGCCCGAGGGTTTCGAGCTGACCCCGCATGGGCCCCGCCCCGCGGGAGTACAGATCTGGCGAACCGGGAGGATCCAGCTTCCCGCCTCGACGGTGATCGGGTTGTTGGCCGTCGCGGTGTTCTCCCCCGAGAACAAGGGCGAGGACATCCCCGATGGGTACCAGCTCAGCTGGTACCAGTACGTCTTCCACGTCTGCATGTGGTGGGGTTGGCAGGACCACTTTCGCGAGATCATCGCCACCGCCCAGATTCCGCGGACGACTCTCGACTTCGCCGAGTCCTGGGACGACTGGTCGCCGGTGTAGCGGCCAAAGTCGCTCGCCTGCAAGCAGTGACAGACTGCTTACATGCAAACGAGCATCGGCCTGGTGCGCCCCGCTTCCGCGCACGACGCGGCCGCCTGCGTCGCGATCTACCGCCCATATGTGCTGGAGACGGCGATCAGCTGGGAGCTCGAAGTCCCGAGCGAAGCCGAGATGGCGGCGCGGATCACCGCCGCCCGCGAGACCCACGAGTGGCTCGTCCTCGAACGCGACGATCGGATTGTCGGATTCGCCTTCGGGCACACGCTCAATCGCCTGCCCTCCTACCGGTGGACGGCCGAGACCGGACTCTATGTCCATCCGGACCACCACCGCGCCGGCGCCGGCCGCGCGCTCTACACCCGGCTACTGCGCCGGCTCACGGAACGCGGCTACCGGCAGGCCCTCGCCGGCATCACCCAACCCAACGAGGCCAGCAACCGTTTCCATCGATCCTTCGGGTTTGAGGAGGCCGGGCTGTACCGGCACGTCGAATGGAAACACGGCCGCTGGCACGACGTCGCGTGGATGCAGCTCGATCTGGCCGGTTCGGCCGACACGGAAGCGCCGCCCGGCCCGATCGTCTGAGCCGGGGGCGCCTTTACCGAATGAAAAGAGTCAGGGGCTAGCGACCGCCAGCGCCGCCGCCCACGCGGCCACCCGCGCCACCGCCGAGGCGACCACCCGCGCCGCCTCCGAGGCGACCACCGGCACCGCCCCCGACACGTCCACCGGCGCCGCCACCCACGAAGCCGCCGCCGCCACCACCGATTCGCGCAATGCTGTTAGTCATGTGCGGAAAGTATCGCCGAAACCGCGCACCCACAATGAACGGACTCTTAACGATTCAAATCGTTTTGGGGGAGTCGCTCACCTCGTAGGCGCGTCCGACACCGGCTCCGATCACGAAACCGCCACGGCCGCCGCCAAAGCCGGGATGCCAACGTAAGTGGGGTAGTGCGCTACTCATGTGCTCCGCGTGAGCGTGCGTAATAGTTCTGACACCGCATCGGTGCAACCGAAACGAGCAAATTGTTCGATGGTGTCTCGGTCCGCTCGACGGACCACGACGGGGACGCCTTAGCGGTCGCGCCGTTTGCTTTTCAAATTCCAAGGAGAAACCGATGGCAAGCCAGACCCACATCGTCCGCAAGCGGATTACCGAGACCGTCGTGCAAACTCGGCGCCTGGGACGACACATCGAACACGACCCGCGGTCCCGTGACTTCCCGGCCGAGAGGGCGCAGGCCATAGTCTCGGTCGACCATCGTGCGACCGGCTTGCCACTCGACCAGGGCCAGATCGGCTCCTGCACCGCAAATGCATTGTGCGGGGCGCTAAATTCCGCGCCCGACTACACCGGCGCTAAGTCCTACACCGAATCCGATGCGGTCATGCTCTACGAATTGGAAACCAAACTCGAGGGCCAGCCCTATCCGCCCAACGACCCCGGCGGCTCGGGGCTCATGGTGTGCAAGGCCGCCCAGCAGCTTGGCTGGATCTCCTCGTACCGGCACGCGTTTGGGCTGCAACACGCTTTGGCGGCGCTGGTGATCCAGCCGGTGATCACCGGCTTCAACTGGTATACCAGCTTCGACGAGCCCGACCCGGACACCGGCCTGGTCACGATCACTGACGATGCCACCGTGCGCGGCGGCCACGAGGTGGTGGTCGACGGCATCGACGCCGACAACCAATTGATCTGGTTATGGAATAGCTGGGGGACCAACTTCGGTCGCGGCGGACGGTTCTGCATGTCGTTTGGTACCTGGGAACAACTACTCGCCGAGAGCGGCGACGTCACTGTCCCGGTCACTGCTTCGCAGACGCCCGCGACATCGCACAAAACCCGGCAAGAACGGGGCAACCAATGACGCTCAGTCTGATGCCCCAGACCTTTGATCCCGGTTACGTCGGCGAGCCGTTCCTGACCCTCTGCGATCAGGCGCCGGCGGCGCCGGTGTATCCCTACGACGCATTCCGCGTCGAATGGGGCCCGATCTTCCATCGCGGCCGGCTCGACGGTGCGGCGCGTCTCCTCTGCATCGGCCAGGATCCGGCCCAGCACGAGGCGGTGGTCCGCCGGATCCTGGTCGGGACGGCGGGACATCGCGTCCAGGGCTTTCTGGCGAAGCTCGGCCTCGATCGAAGCTATGTGATGGTCAATACCTTCCTCTACAGCGTCTACGGTCAGAGCGGGGGTAACCAGCATGTCAGCGACCCGCCAATCGTCCAGTACCGCAACCGGTGGCTCTCCGCGCTGCTGGCACCGGGGGCGATCGAGGCGGTCGTGGCGTTCGGCTCCCTCGCGGATCAAGCCTGGCGTGACTTTCTTCAGGATCCCGCCAACGCGGCCTACAAAGCACTCGCGTATCAGCATGTGCCCCACCCGACCTCGCCGGAGGGCACGGGCGGGACGCCGGCACAGATCGCCGCCGCGACCACGGCCATGCTGGTCCAATGGAACGCGGCGCTGCAGGTTCTCCGCAGCGCCGTCACCCAGCCCGACGCGGCACGCCCGTTCGTTCCCTATGGCGCCACATTCCTTCCGGCCGAACTGCCGCCCATTCCGGCATTCGATCTGCCGGCGGGAACGCCGGCCTGGATGCAGGGCGATAGCGGATGGGCGACGCGCACCGGCACGACGGCGGCGCTGAAGCGGCGCACCATCACCGTCCAGGTCCCCGACGGCATCGTCCCGGCCACCCCTTAAGGCGACCCTCCCGGAGGGAGTAGACCCATGAAATTCGTCCTGCACGGCTCTGTGGTCACGATGAACACCGCCTTCGATACCTGGCCGAACGGTGCGGTCTACATCGACGGCAACCAGATCGTTTCGGCCGGCGACCGTGGCGCCGCGGCGCCCCAGGGGTTCGCCGGAGCCCCGGTCGTCGAGACGGGCGGGTTCATTTTCCCGGGACTGATCGAGCTGCACAATCACCTGAGCTACGACGCCTTGCCGATGTGGCAGGTCCCGAAGCTCTACACGAACCGCGGCCAATGGCAGAACGACGCGGACTATGTCCGCTCGGTGTCCGCCCCGATGACGACGATCGCGAACTCCAAGGACCCGCACCTGCTTGCGGCGGTCGCGCGCTACGCCGAAACCAAGTGCCTGCTCGGGGGTGTCACCACCAGCGAGGGCATCTCACTCAAGTCCGAACAGCTGCAGGCGTACTACCACGGCGCCCTACGGGCGGTCGACGATCCCAACGACGCCGCGTTCCATCGAGCCACGACGCACATTCCCGACGTGGAAGCGTCGCAATGGGCGCAATTCAAGAAGGAGGTCGACAAGGCGTCCTGTCTGCTGCTCCACCTGAGCGAGGGCCTGGACGACGAAGCGCGCAACGCCTTCCTCGCGCTGAACAACGGCACGCAATGGGCGATCGGTCCGGCACTGGCCGGCATCCATTGCGCCGCACTCAAACCTGAGGACTTCGCCGTGCTGGCCCAGAACGGAGCGTCGATGGTGTGGTCGCCATTGAGCAACCTTCTGCTCTACGGCGGCACCGCGGACGTCAAGTCCGCCCGCGCCGCCGGAGTGCCCGTCGCCCTCGGCTCGGACTGGTCGCCCTCGGGCAGCAAGAACCTGCTGAACGAGCTCAAGGTTGCCAAGATCGTCAACGAGATCGATCAGATAGGACTCTCCGACCGCGACATTGTCGCGATGGCGACGAGCGCACCGGCGGCGATCGTGAAATGGGGCGCACTGATCGGCAGCATCGAGCCGTCCAAGCGCGCCGACGTCACCGTGATTGCCGCGGCCCCCTCGGCCGACCCTTACGCGGCCTTGATCGATGCCAAGGAAACCGACGTCGTGCTGGTGCTGGTCGACGGGCGCCCGGTCATCGGAACCAAGGACCTCATGTCCGGCTTCGGCGTCGCCGGCGAGGCGCTGGCGCTCGGGGCCGATACGCGCGTGGTGGACTACGGGCCGACTGATCCGAAGGTCCCGCCCATCACTTTTGCCGACGCCCGGGCCGCATTGACCGACGCGTTGCACCGGTTGCCGACCCTGCTCGCGGACGAAGAGCGCGGGCAGGGTGTCGCCGGGCGAAGCCTGACGGCCGCGCCGGAACCCGAGATGCGCCTGGCACTCGATGAGGAGCACTTGAGCGGGTTTGCCCTCCGTCCCAGCCTGCCCCTTGCCGGGCAGCAGACGGGGCCGGACGCGTGGTTGCCGGCGTTGGCGGCAGCGCCACTTCCGCCCAAGTCGCTCAGCCTCGACCCCGTGTGCGTGGCGGTTGACGCCGCGTACGGCGACGGCCTGCAAGGCCAGCTGAATCTGCCCCCTGAGGTCAAGCTGGCGCTAAAGGCCTACTACTGACCGGCCGTGGCACAGCGCTCGCTTTCACCGGCGTCCGATGCGGAAATGTGCGCGCCCGAAGGGATTCGAACCCCTAACCTTCTGATCCGTAGTCAGATGCTCTATCCGTTGAGCTACGGGCGCCTGTCTTCAGTTGTCTCGCCCCCGAAAGGGCGTGGCGGAGGCGAGAGGATTTGAACCTCCGGTCCCCTTTGAGGGGGACAACTCATTAGCAGTGAGCCCCATTCGGCCGCTCTGGCACGCCTCCATCGGACTTCCTGAGGGTACCCGAACCCTTACAGCCGTCCCTGAACCGCCGGAGGCATAGCGTACACAGCGCCGACATATGCTGTCGAAGTGACCGCCCGCCTGCGACCCGAGCTGGCGGGGCTGCCCGTCTACGTTCCCGGCAAGACGGTGCCGGGTTCGATCAAACTGGCCAGCAACGAAACGGTGCACGGGCCGCTGCCCAGCGTCCGCGCGGCGATCGAACGGGCCACCGACACGATCCACCGCTACCCGGACAGCGCGAATCTGCAGCTCAAGGCGGCGCTGGCCAAGCACCTCAGCTCGGCAAGCGCGGCGGACTTCGCGCCGGAGCAGGTCGCGGTGAGCTGCGGCTCGGTCAGCCTGTGCCAGCAGGTCATCCAGATCACCGCCGCCGCGGGCGACGAGGTGGTGATGGGGTGGCACAGCTTCGAGCTGTATCCGCCCATGGTTCAGGTGGCCGGCGCCGTCGCCGTCAAGGTGCCCTTGACCGACCACACGCACGACCTGTACGCGATGCTTGCCGCGGTCACCGAGCACACCCGGCTGATCTTCGTGTGCAACCCCAACAATCCGACCTCGACGGTGGTCGACCCGGACGCGTTGGCCCGTTTCGTCGAGGCCGTGCCGCCGCACATCCTGATCGCCATCGACGAGGCCTACGTCGAGTACATCCGCGACGGCATGCTGCCCGACAGCCTGCAGCTGGCCCGCACCCACAGCAATGTCGTTGTGCTGCGGACATTTTCGAAGGCCTACGGGCTGGCGGGCCTGCGCGTGGGCTACGCGGTCGGGCACCCCGACCTGATCACCGCGCTGGACCAGGTCTACGTGCCGTTCGCGGTGACGAGCATCTCGCAGGCCGCCGCCATCGCCTCGCTGGACGCCGCCGACGAGCTGCTGGCCCGCACCGACGCCGTGGTCGCCGAGCGCGCCCGCGTCAGCGCCGGACTGCGCGACGCCGGGTTCACCCTGCCATCCTCGCAGGCCAACTTCGTCTGGCTGCCCCTGGGGACACGGACCCGGGACTTCGTGGCGCGGGCGGCCGATGCGCGCATCGTGGTCCGACCGTTCTCGCCGGACGGGGTGCGGGTCACCATCGGGGCGCCGGAGGAAAACGACGCGCTGCTGCGGTTTGCCCACGACTGGATCAAGGAGACCCAATGAGCTTGGCCCGCAAGAAGTTCACCGAATTCAAGGAACGCGCCGGCGACATCGCCGATGCCGAGCTCGACGACTTCTGGACGACGCTGCAGCCGGCCGCCATCGACGAGATGATGGGCGAGTGGAAGGGCGGCGAGTTCGTCACCGGCCACAAGATGAACGGCCAGCTGGAAAAGGCCGGCTGGTACGGCAAGACCTTCAAGTCGGCCAGCGACGTGCAGCCGCTGGTGTGCCTGGACGCCGAGGGGAACAAGTTCTCGAACAAGGAGATGGGCAAGGGCGAGGCCAGCCTGTGGCTGGAGGAGTTCCGCGGCGAAGTCACCGCGACGATGGTCTACGACGGCCAGCCCGTGCACGACCACTTCAAGAAGATCGACGACGACGCGGTGATGGGCATCATGAACGGCAAGGGCGTGCTGGACGGCGGCCGCTACTACTACTTCTACCTCGAGCGGGTGTAGCTCCTACAGCCTCGATTGTGCGGCTGGCCGCACGCTCGGCGATACGGCGGAAAAGCTACTGCGCCGGGTCGCGGCCCGTGAAGGCGATCAGCTGCTCGAGGGCGCCGGCGTCGGCCGGCACGTCGACGGGCTCGTCGAACCCGGCGCGGCTGCGTTGCTCCGGGCGGATGATCTGGTGCGCCAGGCCCAGCACGTATTCGGCCAACGGCTCCGGGGCGTCCACGTCGTGTCCCACGGCCTTGGCGTAATCCCAGGCGTGAACCAGGAATTCGAGCGACAGGATGCCGCAGGCGCCCCTGGCCGGCATCTCCCCCTTGCCGAACGGCACGGTGCCGTCCAGGCCGTGGCGGTGCCACGCATCCAGGGCCGGGCGCGCCGCGGCAACGACCTGCCGCTCCACCGAATCGCTGGCGTCGCGCTCCGGAAGTTCCGCGCCCACCATGCGCCCAAGACCCGTGATCGAGGTCAGCAGGTGCTCGGTCAGCCGTGTCACGTCGAATTCGCGGCACGGTGTCTGCCGGGTCAGGTCGTCGGTCGCGATGGGGTGCAGGACTCGCTGCAAGACCGCCAGCGTGTTCTCGGCGCTGCGCAGCTCGTCGGTGGGTGGCGAATCAGGGCCGGGTCGCAAGTCGGGAGCCATATTTGCCACGCTACGGTCTCGATATGGGCGAGACATACGAATCCGTAACCATCGAGACCAAAGACAACGTCGCCCAGGTGACGCTGATCGGCCCCGGCAAGGGCAACGCCATGGGGCCGGCGTTCTGGTCGGAGATGCCCGAGGTGTTCGCGGCGCTGGACGCCGATCCCGACGTGCGGGCCATCGTGATCACCGGATCGGGCAAGAACTTCAGCTATGGCCTGGACGTGCCCGCGATGGGCGGTTCGTTCGCCCCGCTGTTGTCGGGCGACGCGCTGGCCGGCCCCCGCGCGGTGTTCCACCGCGAGGTCAAGCGCATGCAGGGCGCGATCAGCGCCGTCGCCGACTGCCGCACCCCCACCATCGCGTCGGTGCACGGGTGGTGCATCGGCGGCGGGGTGGACCTGATCTCCGCGGTCGACATCCGCTACGCCAGCGCCGACGCCAAGTTCTCGGTGCGGGAGGTCAAGCTCGCGATCGTGGCCGACGTGGGCAGCCTCGCCCGGCTGCCGCTGATCCTCAATGACGGGCACCTGCGCGAGCTCGCGCTGACCGGCAAGGACATCGACGCGGCCCGGGCCGAGAAAATCGGCCTGGTCAACGACGTGTACGACGACGCCGGCGCCACGCTGGCGGCCGCCCACGCCACCGCGGCCGAGATCGCCGCCAACCCGCCGCTGACCGTCCACGGCGTCAAGGACGTCCTCGACCAGCAGCGCATCGCCGCGGTCTCGGAGAGCCTGCGGTACGTCGCCGCCTGGAACGCCGCCTTCCTGCCGTCCAAGGACCTGACCGAAGGCATCGCCGCGACGTTCGAGAAGCGTCCGCCGCAGTTCACCGGGGAGTAGCGCGCCCTTGGCTACTCTCGCTGAGGTGACCACCACCGACGGAAGAATCCGCGTCCCGGCCGACCTGGACTCCGTGACGGCCATCGGGGCAGAGGATCACTCCGAGATCGACAGCGCGGCGGTCGAACGGATCTGGCAGGCCGCCCGGCACTGGTATGAGGCCGGCCTGCACCCGGCGATCCAGGTGTGCATCCGCCAACACGGGCGCGTCGTGCTCAACCGCGCGATCGGCCACGGCTGGGGCAACGCGCCCACCGACCCACCCGACGCCGAGAAAATCCCCGTCACCACGGACACACCGTTCTGCGCGTACTCGGCGGCCAAGGGCGTCACCGCGACCGTCGTGCACATGCTCGTCGAGCGGGGCGTCTTCTCGCTGGACGACCGGGTCTGCGAATACCTGCCCACCTTCACCAGCCACGGCAAGGACCGCATCACGATCCGGCACGTGATGACCCACAGCGCGGGCCTGCCCTTCCCCACCGGGCCGAGGCCGGACGTCAAACGCGCCGACGACCACGAATACGCGCAGCAGAAGCTCGGCGAGCTGCGGCCCCTCTACCGCCCCGGGCTGGTGCACATGTATCACGCGCTGACGTGGGGTCCGCTGATGCGCGAGATCATCTACGCGGCCACCGGCAAGGAGATTCGCGAGATCCTCGCCGCGGAGATCCTCGACCCGCTGGGGTTCCGGTGGACCAACTTCGGCGTCGCCAAGCAGGACGTTCCGCTGGTCGCACCCAGTCACCCCACCGGCCGGACCCTGCCGCCGGTGATCGCCCAGATCTTCCGCAAGGCGATCGGCGGAACCGTGCACGAGATCATCCCGTACACGAACAGCCCGATGTTCCTCACCACGATCGTCCCATCGTCCAACACCATTTCGACCGCCGCCGAGCTGTCCCGGTTCGCCGAAATCTGGCGCCGCGGAGGCGAACTCGACGGCGTGCGGGTGATGAGCCCGGAGACGGTACGGGGCGCAGCCGCCGAATGCCGGCGCTTGCGACCGGATTTCGCGATCGGCCTGATGCCGGCCCGCTGGGGCACCGGATTCATCCTGGGAACCAAGCGGTTCGGACCGTTCGGCCGCAACGCGACGGCGGCGTTCGGTCACCTCGGTCTGACGAACATCGCCGTCTGGGCCGACCCCGAGCGCGACATGGCCGCCGGCGTGATCAGCAGCGGCAAGCCCGGCCGCGACCCGGAAGCCCGCCGATACACCGCACTGATGGACACCATCGCCGCGGAGATTCGCACCGGTTGAGGCCGCGCGGCGGTGGGAACACTGCCACGCATGGCTACATATCGAGTGCTCAACCCGAAGGGCGAGGTCGTCGCGACCGAGGACATCGAAAGCGCCGACAAGGCGCACGCGTGGTTCGTCGACAACAAAGTCGAGGGCAACGAACTCGGCTGGCGCATGGAAGTCGAGCACGACGGCGAATGGCACTTCTTCGACGACAGCGAGGGCGATCGAAGCTACTAGGGTTTGTCCCCCGAGTAGCTGGGGCAACCAACTACGTATGCAATCTGAACGCTTCCGCAAGCTGCTGGACGCACCGGGGCCGTTCGCCTCGGTGTACTTCGAGGACTCGCACGACACCCACGACGCCGAGGCCCAGCTCGAGCTCAAGTGGCGCGCGGCGCGCGAGGAACTCGAGCAGAAGGGTGCCGCCCAAGCGGTGATCGACGAGATCGAGACCGCCGTCATGGACCTGCGGCCGCCGATCGGCCGCAGCGGGCGCGCGGTGGTCGCCAGCGCCGACGGCGTGGTGATCAACGAGCATCTGGCGCGGCCCACCGCGACGACCGTCGTCCGTGTGTCCGAATTACCTTATCTGATACCGATTCTCGAGCAGAGCTTCGATCACCCGGACTACGTGCTGGTGGTCGTCGACCACAGCGGCGCCGACATCACCACGCAACTCGGCGGCACGCTGCATTCGGAAACCGTCGACGGCGGTGGCCACCCCGTGCACAAGGCCGCGGGCGCCGAGACCGCGGGTTACGGCGACCCGCAGTTGCGCACCGAGGAGGCCGCCCGCAAGAACATGCGCGCGGTCGCCGACCGCGTCGGCGAACTCGTCGACGACAAGGGCATCGACGTGATCTTCGTCGTCGGCGAGGTGCGATCGCGCTCGGACCTGCTCGCGGCGCTGCCGGAACGGTTGCGCGACCGGGCGGTCCCGCTCGAGGTCGGGGCGCGGCACAGCGGTCACGACTTCGGCGAGATCGAGCAGGCCATCGAGGACGAATTCGTCAACCGCCAGTTGCGCACGATCGACGCCGCCGCACAGCGCTTCAGCGCCGAGATCGGCCGCGAATCCGGCCTGGCCGCCGAGGGATTGGGTCCGGTCTGCTCCGCGCTGCGCCAGGGCGCGGTCGAGACCCTGATCATCGGCGAAATCGGGGACGCCACCGTCGTCACCGACGAGGGCCTGACGACGGTCGCCCCCAACGAGAACGTGCTGTCCGAGCAGGGCGCCGCTCCCGACAAAACCTTGCGCGCCGACGAGGCGCTGCCCATGTTCGCGGTTTCGGTCGGGGCGTCGCTGGTGCGCACCGACGAACGGATCGCCCCCGCCGACGGCGTCGGTGCCGTGCTGCGCTACGCGCCGACCCTGCACTGATTGGCGGTGGCGGAGGGATTTGAACCCCCGGACGGTTTTAGCCGTCTCTCGCTTTCAAGGCGAGTGCATTAGGCCGCTCTGCCACGCCACCGCCCATAAGGGTAACGGGGACTAGTAACGTCGCCGTCATGCGCGCGATTGTCGCCGAATCCCCCGACCAACTGTCCTGGCAAGAGGTGCCCGACGTCACCGCCGGCCCGGGCGAGGTGCTGATCAAGGTCACCGCGGCCGGCGTCAACCGCGCCGACGTGCTGCAGGCGGCCGGCAAGTACCCGCCCCCGCCTGGGGCCAGCGAGATCATCGGCATGGAGGTGTCCGGCGTCGTCGCCGACACCGGCTCGGGCGTGACGGAATGGCCAGTCGGACAACAGGTTTGCGCGCTGCTGGCGGGCGGCGGCTACGCCGAATACGTCGCCGTCCCCGCCGGCCAGGTGATGCCCGTCCCCGACGGGGTGGACCTGGTCGACGCCGCGGGGTTGCCGGAGGTGGCGTGCACGGTGTGGTCGAACCTGGTGATGGTCGCGCATCTGGGCAAGGGGCAGCTGCTGCTGATGCACGGCGGGGCCAGCGGCATCGGCACCCACGCGATCCAGGTCGCGCGGGCGCTGGGCGCCCGGGTGGCCGTCACGGCCGGGTCGGCGGAGAAGCTGGAGTTCTGCCGGCAGCTAGGCGCCGAGATCACCATCAACTATCGCGACGAGGACTTCGTCGCGCGCCTGCAGGAAAACGGCGGTGCTGACGTGATTTTCGACATCATGGGCGCCGCGTACCTGGACCGCAACATCGACGCGCTGGCCACCGACGGCCAGCTGGTCATCATCGGCATGCAGGGCGGGATCAAGGGCGAGCTGAATATCGGCAAGCTGCTGGCCAAGCGGGCGCGGGTGATCGGCACCACGCTGCGCGCCCGCCCGGTGACCGGACCGAACAGCAAGACCGAGATCGTGCAGGCGGTGACGGCGTCGGTGTGGCCGATGATCGCCGAGGGCAAGGTCCGGGAGATCATCGGCGCGCGCATGCCCATCCAGCAGGCCGGTGAGGCGCACCAGCAGTTGGTGGCGGGCAAGGTGACCGGAAAGATCGTGCTGACTGTTTAGGCCTGTTCGCGAACCCAACCTGGCTGCGAATTCTGGCCCGGATTTTCGCAGTGTGGTTCGGCTCGCGGCCTAAATGAGCTAGCCCAGCGACGCGAGCGCCCGCACCAGCTGGTCGACCTCGGCCGTCGTCGAGTAATGCGCCAGGCCGACGGTGACGGCGCCGCCCACGTCGTTGACGCCCAGCACGTCCAGCGCGCGGGAGCTCTCGTTGGTGACGGCGAGAATGCCGTTGTCCGCCAAGCGTTGTACCACCCGCTCGGCGGGCACGTCCTGCAACGCGAAGCTGACCACAGGGATCTGCGCCTCGGGCCGGCCGATCACCATCACCAGCGGCAGCGACCGCAACGACACCATGAGGTAGTCGAAGACCCGGTTCAGATACGCGGTGGCCGACTGCGTCGAAACCGACAGGCGTTCGCGCCGGCTGCCGCGGGCCGACTCGTCGAGCGACGCGAGGTACTCGATGCTGGCGACCAACCCGGCCAGCAGGCCGAACTGATGGGCGCCGACCTCGAGGCGCGCCGGGCCGACGGCCTGGGGGTCGGACGAGACCGCACTGAACGAGTTGATCAGCGCCGGGTCCCGAAAGACCATCGCGCCGATCGGGGGACCGCCCCACGCCAGGGCGTTGACCGCGACGACGTCGGCATCGGTCTCCTTGACGTCGAGCAGTCGGTACGGCGCCGCGGCGGAATGGTCGACCACCACCAGCCCGCCCACTTCGTGCACCAGCTTGGTCATCGCCCGCAGATCGGTGACCGTGCCCAGCGTCGCCGACGCCGACGCGACGGCGACCAGCCGCGTCGACTTCCCGATCAGGCTCTCCCACTGCCAGGTCGGCAGCTCACCGGTCTCGATGTCGATCTCGGCCCATTTCACCTTGGCGCCGTAGCGGTGTGCCGCGCGCAGCCACGGCGCGATGTTGGCCTCGTCGTCGAGCCGGCTGACGATCACCTCGTAGCCCAGGCCGGCCCGTGACGACGACGCCTCGGCCAACGACGACAGCAGGATGGCGCGATCGGCGCCCAGCACGACACCCGCCGGGTCCGCGTTGAACAGGTCGGCAACGGCCGCGCGCGCGGCCTCCAGCACGGCGGCGCTGCGCCGCGCCGACGGATGCGCCCCGACCATGGTGGCGGCGGACCGGCGGAACGCCGTCGACACCGTCGTCGCCACGGAATCCGGGATGAGCATGCCGACCGGCGCGTCGAAGTGCACCCACCCGTCACCCAGCGATGGATGCAGTCCGCGCACCCGGGCGACGTCGTAAGCCATGACAGCCACCTTAAGGCTTCCGCAATTTCGCGAAAATTGTGACGGTAGCGGGTGCCCCCTCGGCGATCCAAGCCGCATGGTGGCTTGGCGAGCCGAGTTACCCGGGCAGCCATACTAGTCCAGTGGGCCTGTGGACCGGAACGCTGATCGCACTGTTCTTGCTGATCGCGCCGGGTGTGATAGTCGCGCGCATCACCCAGCTGACGTGGCCGGTGGCCATCGCGGTTGGTCCTGCGCTGACGTACGGCGTTGTGGCGCTGGCGATTATCCCGCTCGGTGCGCTCGGCGTCCCGTGGAACGGATGGACCGCGCTCGCCGCGCTGGCGGTGGTGTGTGTGGCGGCGACGGGTTTGCAGCTGGCGCTGGCCCGCTATCGCGACCCCGAGGCCGAGGCTCGCGGGGTCAGCCGCTGGCCCGCGGTGACCGTGGCCGCCGGTGTGCTGTTGGGCGCCGCGCTGATCATGTGGGCCGGCTATCGCGGCCTCACGCACTGGCAGTCCATCCCGAGCACCTGGGACGCCGTCTGGCACGCCAACGAGGTGCGCTTCATGCTCGACACCGGTCAGGCGTCCTCGACCCACATGGGCGAACTTCGCAACGTCGAGACCCACCAACCGCTCTACTACCCGTCGGTGTTCCACGCGCTGACCACCGTCTACTGTCAGCTCACCGGCGCGGCGCCCACCACCGGCTACACCCTGAATTCGTTGGCCGCGTCGGTCTGGCTGTTTCCGTCCAGCGCGGCCACCCTCACCTGGTTCCTGCTGCGCCCCATCAGCAGCCAGTGGCGCGCCGCGAGCGTGTCCGCCACCGCCGCCGCGCTGTCGGCGTCGTTCACGTCGGTGCCCTACGTCGAGTTCGGCGTAGCGGCGATGCCCAACCTGGCCGCGTACGGCGTCGCCATCCCGACGTTCGTGCTGATCGCCTCGACGCTGCGGCACCGCGACCGCATCCCGGCGGCCGTGCTGGCGCTGGTGGGCGTCCTCTCGGTGCACCTGACCGGGGGGTTCATCGTCATCCTCTTCCTGCTGGCCTGGTGGCTGCTCGATGCGCTGTGGCATCCGGTGCGCGGGCGCCTCACCGACGCGCTGACCCTGGCCGCCGTGGCCGTGCCCACCGCCGCGATCCTGGCGCCGCAATTCCTCGGCGTGCTGCGGCAGGCCGACATCATCGCCGGGCACGCGTTCCCCAGCTTCAAGAGCGTGAAGCAGGGTGTGATCGACGCGCTGCTACTGCACACCCGCCACCTCAACGACTTCCCGACCCAATACAGCCTGGTGTTTCTGGCGTTCATCGGCATGGCGATACTGCTGTACAAGAGGATCTGGTGGCCACCCGCCGTCTGGGTGGTGCTGACCGTGGCGACCATCTACTCCGGGGCGCCGTTTCGCAATCCGCTCGGCCGGGCGATCGAGGTGTTCAGCCAGTTCTTCTACAACGATCCGCGCCGGCTCTCGGCGGTGGTGACGATGCTGGTGACGCCGATGGCGGGCATCGCGCTGTTCGCGATCGTCGTGGGCTTCGTCGCCCTCGCCAAGCGGCTCACCGAGCGGTTCACCCGCCTGCCCGCCCCGGTCTGGACCGCGGCGACGGCGTTCCTGCTGGTGGCGGCCGTCCTGGTCAGCGGCCGGCAATACCTCTACCGGCACCTGGTGTTGTTCGGCGACAAGTACGACTCGGTGATCATCGACCAGCGAGACCTGATGGCGATGGCGTACCTGGCCAAGCTGCCCGGTGCCCGCAACACCCTGATCGGCAACTCCAACGTCGACGGCACCGCGTGGATGTACGCGGTGGCCGACCTGCATCCGCTGTGGACCCACTACGACTTCCCACAGCAGACGGGTCCGGGCTACTACCGCTACATCTTCTGGATTGCGGCACGCAGGGGTGAATCCGATCCCAAGGTGGTCGAGGCGATTAAAGCGCTCAATATCAGGTACATCCTGACCAGCGCGCCCAACGTCAGAGGGTTTGCCACACCCGAAGGACTAGTGTCTCTGGATAAGTCGAAGTCGTGGACGATGATCTACGACAATGGCGGGGCTCGAATCTTCGAATGGCACGACGACAGCGCGGCGCCGCCCCCGTAGACGCATAAGAGGATGGTGAACGGATTGACTAACGGCAACGACGGCCCGGACGCCGACGGCATCGAGGTGATCGGCGGCGTCGACCCGCGGATCATGGCGCTCCACGAGGCCGACAGTGACGCCGACTCCGACGAGCGCTCCCTCACCGATCTCGTCGAGCAGCCCGCCAAGGTGATGCGGATCGGCACGATGATCAAGCAGTTGCTGGAGGAGGTGCGCGCCGCACCGCTGGACGAGGCCAGCCGCAACCGGCTGCGCGACATCCACGCCACCAGCATCCGCGAGCTCGAAGACGGCCTGGCGCCGGAACTGCGTGAGGAGCTCGATCGGCTCACCCTGCCGTTCAACGAGGACGCCGCGCCGTCGGACGCCGAGTTGCGCATCGCGCAGGCGCAGCTGGTCGGGTGGTTGGAAGGGCTGTTCCACGGCATCCAGACCGCGCTGTTCGCCCAGCAGATGGCCGCCCGCGCGCAACTGGAGCAGATGCGCCAGGGGGCGCTCCCGCCGGGCATCAGGTCGGGCCACGGCCCGGGTTCGGGCACCGGGCAATACCTGTAAAGCACATGACGCTGCCGGGACCGGGTCCGCACATCGAGACGCGCGACGCGTGGGTGGAATTTCCCATCTTCGACGCCAAATCGCGGTCGCTGAAGAAGGCGTTCCTGGGCAAGGCGGGCGGAACGATCGGTCGCAACAGCTCCAACGTCGTCGTCGTCGAGGCGTTGCGCGACATCACGATGAAGCTTGAGCTGGGGGACCGGGTCGGTCTCGTCGGCCACAACGGGGCCGGGAAATCGACTCTGCTGCGCCTTCTTTCGGGCATCTACGAGCCCACCCGCGGGTGGGCGAAGGTCACCGGCCGGGTCGCGCCGGTGTTCGACCTCGGGGTGGGCATGGACCCGGAGATCTCGGGCTACGAGAACATCATCATCCGTGGCCTGTTTCTCGGGCAGACCCGAAAGCAGATGATGTCGAAGGTCGACGAGATCGCCGAGTTCACCGAGCTCGGCGACTACCTGTCGATGCCGCTGCGCACCTACTCCACCGGGATGCGGGTCCGCCTGGCGATGGGGGTGGTCACCAGCATCGACCCCGAGATCCTGCTACTCGACGAGGGCATCGGTGCGGTGGACGCCGACTTCCTGAAGAAGGCCCAGACCCGGCTGCAGCGCCTGGTCGAGCGCTCCGGAATCCTGGTGTTCGCAAGCCATTCCAACGAGTTCCTGGCCCGGCTGTGCAAGACGGCGATGTGGATCGACCACGGCGTCATCCGCATGTCCGGCGGCATCGAGGACGTGGTGCGCGCGTACGAGGGCGAGGACGCGGCCCGGCACGTGCGCGAGGTGTTGGCCGAAACCGCCGGGCAGCCATGAGCGACAGCGTCTTCGCCGTCGTGGTCACCCACCGGCGCCCGGACGAGCTCGCCAAATCGCTGGACGCGCTCAGCAGCCAGACCCGGTTGCCCGATCACCTGATCGTGGTCGACAATGATTTTTCCGGCGAAGGCGCCGGGTCCGGCCGCGTCCGGGATCTGGTTGCTGGCCAGCCCATTTCGACGACCTACCTGAGCTCGCGCCGAAACCTCGGCGGCGCGGGCGGTTTCGCGCTGGGCATGCTGCACGCGCTGGCGCAGGGCGCCGACTGGGTGTGGCTCGCCGACGACGACGGGCGGCCCCGGGACTCGCACGTGCTGGCGACGCTGCTGGCCTGCGCCGAGAAGTACGGCCTGGCCGAGGTGTCGCCGATGGTGTGCAACATGGAAGACCCGGAGCGGCTGGCGTTCCCGCTGCGACGCGGCCTGGTATGGCGCAGGCGGACAAGCGAATTGCGCACCGAGGAGGGGCAGGATCTGCTGCGCGGAATCGCGTCGTTGTTCAACGGCGCGCTGTTCAAGGCGTCGACGCTGGAGTCGATCGGCGTGCCGGACCTGCGGCTGTTCGTGCGCGGCGACGAGGTGGAGATGCACCGCCGGCTGGTTCGCTCCGGCCTGCCGTTCGGCACCTGCCTGGACGCGGTCTACCTGCATCCGTGCGGATCCGATGAGTTCAAGCCGATCCTGGGCGGCCGGATGCACACGCAGTACCCCGACGACGCCACCAAGCGGTTCTTCACCTACCGCAACCGCGGATACCTGATGGCGCAGCCGGGCCTGCGCAAGCTGCTGTTCCAGGAGTGGGTCCGATTCGGCTGGTTCTTCCTGGTGACCCGCCGCGACCCCAAGGGCCTGGCCGACTGGATTCGGTTGCGCCGCTTGGGCCGTCGCGAGCGCTTCGGCAAGCCGGGAGGCACCACGTGACATTCATCGACGCCGCGGCGCAGTCGCGGACCTTTACCCGCGCCCGCAACGACCTGGTCGACGGTTTCCGTCGGCACGAGCTGTGGCTGCACCTGGGCTGGCAGGACATCAAACAGCGCTACCGCCGCTCGGTGCTGGGACCGTTCTGGATCACCATCGCCACCGGGACGACGGCCGTGGCGATGGGGGGCTTGTATTCGAAGCTCTTCCACCTGGACCTGGCGGTCCACCTGCCCTACGTCACGCTCGGGCTGATCATCTGGAACCTGATCAACGCCTCGATCCTCGAGGGCGCCGACGTGTTCGTCGCCAACGAGGGGCTGATCAAGCAGCTGCCCACACCGCTTTCCGTGCACGTCTACCGGCTGGTGTGGCGGCAGATGCTGTTGTTCGCGCACAACATCGTGATCTACGTCGTCGTCGCCATCATCTTTCCCAAGCCGTGGTCGTGGGCCGACCTATCGGTCATCCCGGCTTTGGCGCTGATCGTGCTCAATTCCATTTGGGTGTCACTGTGTTTCGGCATCCTGGCCACCCGCTACCGCGACATCGGGCCGCTGTTGTTCTCGGTCGTGCAGTTGCTGTTCTTCATGACGCCGATCATCTGGAACGACGACACGCTGCGGCAGCAAGGCGCCGGACACTGGGCGAGCATCGTCGAACTCAACCCGCTGCTGCATTACCTCGACATCGTTCGCGCCCCGCTGCTGGGAGCCCACCAGGAACTGCGCCATTGGGTGGTGGTCCTGATCCTGACGGTCGTCGGCTGGCTACTGGCGGCCTTCGGAATGCGGCAGTACCGCGCCCGGGTGCCGTACTGGGTTTAGTCCCGCCGCGCCTGGCCGCGTGTCGGCCTGCTGCGCCAAGAATCCTCCAAGGATCCGTCAAGGCGTCGAGCCGACGCTGCACTCATGAGTGACATCGCTTTCGACGACGACGTTTACGTCGCCACCATCCATCGCGCCGACACACCGATCGGCCGGGCGGCGCGGTTCCACATGCGCAAGCTGTTCGACCAATTCCCGTGCTGCCATCGCTCGTGGGCCAATCGGGGCAAGCGTTTCTTCTTGCACGGCTACGAGCGGGCCTTCGAAATCGAATTCGCTTGCGCCGAGACCGAACGCGGCACCGGCCTGGTGGTGGACGGCGACGCGATCGCCGAAGTCCGGTCGGCACTGCGATACCAGTTCGATCACACCACCCTGATCGCACAGGACGACCCGCAGCGCGACCTGTTCGAACTGCTGGCCGAGCGGGGCGTCATCGTCCTGCGGATCATGGAGAACACCGGCATGGAGGGCTCGGCGGCCTGGGTGTTCGAGACCGCCGAACGGATCGTCGCGCTGGCGACCGGCGGCCGGGTGTGGGTATCACGGATCGAGGCGCGGGAAAGCCGCAACAACGTGGTCACCCTCACGGCAGGACCGATAGGGGCCGCAGGCTGGGCGTGACCGCGCGAAATGAGCGCCCACCAGCAAACAAGGATAGATTCGCCGCACTACTGGGTATGTGTACAACAACCAAGTTTCCCTGCGCGTAAGGTGGCGGCTGCCTGGCGGTGGTGCAACACTGTAGCGCTACAGGTCAGCAAGTGACGGCAGACAGGATCGGGTCGACTGACGTGAGCAAAAAAGCCAAGTCGGCGGCGGATGAGGCGCGGGAAAACCTCGCCGCGGAGCTGGACCGCCTCAAGCAGCGGCGTGATCGCCTCGAGGTCGAGGTCAAAAACGACCGCGGTATGGTCGGCGACCACGGAGACGCGGCCGAGGCGATACAACGCGCGGACGAGCTCGTCGTGCTCGGCGACCGGATCAACGAACTGGACCGCCGCTTGCGCAGCGGACCGTCGCCCTCGGACGACTCCGAAACGCTGCCCGGCGGCACCGAGGTCACGCTGCGGTTCCCCGACGGTGAAGTCGTCACCATGCACGTGATTTCCATCGTCGAAGAGACCCCCATCGGCCGCGAGGCCGAGACGTTGACCGCCCGCAGCCCGTTGGGGCAGGCCCTGGCGGGCCGCAAAGCCGGCGACACGGTGACCTACACGACGCCGCAAGGGGAAAACCAGGTCGAGCTCATCGCGGTGAAGCTGCCCCGTTAGCCCGCTGCGGGTGGCGACGGCCCCGATAGACTCGCCGCAATGATCCCGCCGGACCCTGAAGCCGCCCCTGCGCGCCCACACGTGGGTTTGACGACGCAGGTGATGCGCTTCGTCGCTACCGGCGGTATGGCCGCAATCGTCGACTTCGGCCTCTACCTGGTGCTCTACAAGCTGGTGGGACTGCAGGTCGACCTGTCCAAGGCGACGAGCTTCATCGTCGGCACCATCACCGCCTACCTGATCAACCGCCGATGGACGTTTCAGGCGGCGCCCAGCACGGCGCGATTCGTCGCGGTCATGGTCCTCTACGCGATCACGTTCTCGGTGCAGGTCGGCCTCAACCACCTCTGCCTGTCGCTTTTGCACTATCGCAGCTCGGCGATACCAGTCGCGTTCGTGATCGCGCAGGGAACGGCCACGGTGATCAACTTCATCGTGCAGCGAGCCGTTATCTTCCGCCTCCGCTGACCGACCTGGCCAGATCGGATTGTCCGCCTCCTCAGCGGGACGCAAGCGTCCCGCATCGTCGCCGAACCAGGCGGTAGCCTCTTTGACGATGTTCACCACCAAGCGGCTCGCGGGCTGGGGGCGTACCGCGCCCTCTTTGGCGACGGTGCTTTCCACGCCGGACCCCGAGGAGATCGCGAAAGCCGTGGCCAACACGGCGGACGCCGGCGGGCGCGGTGTAATCGCCCGCGGGTTGGGCCGTTCCTACGGCGACAACGCGCAAAATGGCGGCGGCCTGGTGATCGACATGACCGAGCTGAACACCATTCACTCGATCAGCGCGGACACCAAGCTGGCCGACCTCGACGCCGGGGTCAACCTCGACCAGTTGATGAAGGCCGCGCTGCCGTTCGGCCTGTGGGTGCCGGTGCTGCCCGGCACCCGGCAGGTCACCATCGGCGGCGCGATCGCCTGCGACATCCACGGCAAGAACCATCACAGCACGGGCAGCTTCGGTAACCACGTGCGGTCGATGGACCTGCTGACCGCCGACGGCCAGGTCCGCCACCTCACTGGAACCGGTGAGGACTCCGAGCTGTTCTGGGCCACGGTCGGGGGCAACGGTCTAACCGGGATCATCCTGCGGGCCACCATCGAGATGACGCCGACCGAGACCGCTTATTTCATCGCCGACGGCGACGTCACCGCCAGCCTGGACGAAACGATCGCGTTTCACAGCGACGGCAGCGAGGCCGACTACACCTATTCCAGCGCCTGGTTCGACGCGATCAGCGCGCCGCCGAAACTCGGTCGCGCGGCCATTTCGCGCGGCTCGCTGGCCAAGCTCGACCAGCTGCCGCCAAAGCTCCGGCGCAATCCGCTGAAATTCGATGCGCCACAATTGCTTACGTTTCCCGACGCATTCCCGAACGGATTGGCCAACAAATACACGTTCGGGCCGATCGGCGAGTTGTGGTACCGCAAGTCCGGGACCTACCGCGGCAAGGTGCAGAACCTGACGCAGTTCTACCACCCCCTGGACATGTTCGGCGAATGGAACCGGGCGTACGGTCCTGCCGGCTTCACTCAGTACCAATTCGTCGTGCCCACCACCGCCGTCGAAGAGTTCAAGGGCATCATCCGCGACATCCAAAAGTCCGGGCACTACTCATTTCTCAACGTCTTCAAGCTGTTCGGGCCGGGCAACCAGGCCCCGCTGAGCTTCCCCATTCCGGGCTGGAACGTGTGCGTCGACTTTCCCATCAAGCCGGGGCTCAACGAGTTCCTCAACGAACTCGACCGCAGAGTCCTGGAGTTCGGCGGCCGGGTGTATACGGCCAAGGATTCGCGCACCACCGCCGAAACCTTCCACGCCATGTATCCGCGCATCGACGAGTGGATCGCCCTGCGCCGCAAGGTCGATCCCCTGCGAGTGTTCGCCTCCGACATGGCCCGACGCTTGGAGTTGCTGTAGATGGTTCTCGATGCCGTGGGAAATCCACAGACCATCCTGCTGCTCGGTGGCACCTCCGAGATCGGGCTCGCCATCTGCGAACGCTACCTGCAGAACGCACACGCCCGAATCGTGTTGGCGGACTTACCCGACCATCCGCGTAAGGCTGACGCCGTCGCGGCGATGACGGCGGCCGGCGCCAAGTCTGTCGAATGGATCGACTTCGACGGCACCAAGAGCGACACCCATCCAACGGTCATCGACCGGGCCTTCGCCGAAGGCGATGTGGACGTCGCAATCGTGGCATTCGGCGTGCTAGGGGATGCCGAAGAGCTGTGGCAGAACCAGCGCAAGGCGGTGCTGGCCGCCGAGATCAACTACACCGCAGCCGTTTCCGTGGGTGTGCTGCTGGGCCAGAAGATGCGCGCCCAGGGCTTCGGCCAGATCATCGCGATGAGTTCGGCCGCAGGTGAGCGGGTGCGGCGGTCCAACTTCGTGTACGGCTCCACCAAGGCCGGCCTCGATGGCTTCTACCTGGGCCTCGGGGAAGCACTGCGCGAGTTCGGCGTTCGGGTTCTGGTGATCAGGCCCGGCCAGGTTCGCACGTCGACGACGCTCGCGCACTGGAAGGCGACTGGCGCCAAGGAGGCCCCCCTCACCGTCGACAAGGAGTACGTCGCCAACCTCGCGGTGACCGCGGCGGCACAAGGTAAGGAATTGGTTTGGGCACCAGCAGCATTCCGTTACGTGATGATGGTGTTGCGACACGTCCCGCGGAGGATCTTCCGCAAGCTGCCAATCTGACGATGCGCAACACGCTGGCCACCCTGGGCCAGATGGCCGCCGCGGTGGCGGTCGCCGTCGCCGTGGCGATGCCGTCGCTGATCGCGATCGCCGGCGTGCAATGGCCGGCCTA
>NZ_LZKE01000047.1:0-680 GCF_001672675.1 Mycobacterium sp. E2327 | reverse complement strand
CGCCCTGCGGCGCGTTGGGGTCCAGCGGCACGTTTTCGGCGCCGTCGGATTCCAGCACGATCCGCGCGGGTGGCGGCCCTTCGCCGCCGCCCATCACCGAGCCGACCGTGGCAATCGCCTGCAGCGCCGTGAAGATGCCCTCCCCCGTCGCGGTTTTCGGCGCCGGCTTCAACCCGTCGATCGCCGCCTTCACCGCGGCGCGGTTCGTCGTCGGCGACACCAGCAGTGAGGCGTTGGCGGCGAAGCCGACCAGTCCCAGGTTGATGCCCGGCGTCAGTTGGCTGGCGAACTGGCTGGCCGCCTGCTCGGCCGCCTTGAGCCGGTTGGGTTCGACGTCGGTCGCGCGCATCGAGTTCGACATGTCGATGATCAGCACGACGCAGGCGCGGTTGCGCGGGATGCGCATGTCGTGCGTGGGCGTGGCCAGGGCGACGGTCAACAGGAACAGCGACAGCAGCGCAACCACGATGGGAACATGCCGCCACCACGACTGCGGCACCTCGGCCTCGGTGAAGCGGCGCAGCCGCTGGCGGCGACGGGCCTGCACGACGACATAGACGGCCAGCAGCGCCAGCGGGATCAGTCCGAAGAGCAGCAGGCCCGGGCGCTGGGTGAACTTGATGTCCAGGCTGCGCAGGTGGGTCTGTAGCCCGGCGTCCTGGATCGGGATCAGGTGGGCG
>NZ_LZKE01000046.1:0-4538 GCF_001672675.1 Mycobacterium sp. E2327 | reverse complement strand
CGGCGCGGCGCGCGTCGTGGTGACCCAGCGGCGCCAGCGGTACGTGCTGCCCAAGTTCGCCGCCGGCGTCCCGTCCGATCACCGGGTCTACACGCGGTACGGAACGCTGGCCGACGAGACGCTGCAGCCGGCCGAGATCGATCGGCAACTCAAGGAGATGGTCGTCGCGGCGGGAGGGAGCCCCGAGCAGTACGGCGCGCCGGCGCCGGACCCTTCCGTTTCGGTGGCCGGCCTCACCCTCAACCAGCACTACCTGCCGCTGGTGGCCGAGGGCCGGATCTCGGTGCGCCTATGGATGGAGTCGGTCGCGGGCACGACGGTGGCGTTCGCCGACGGCCGCACCGAGGAATTCGACGGGATCGTGTTCGGCACCGGGTTCAATCTGTCGATGCCGTTCCTCGGGGAAGACATCCGGCGCGTCCTCGACCTGGACTCGGTGCACCTGGACGCCGACCGCTACACCTTCCATCCCGACCTTCCGGGGCTGGCCTTCGTGGGCATGTGGGATCAGTCGGGCGGATACTTTGTGCCCCTTGAACTTCAAGCCAGGTGGATCGCGTACACATGGGGCGGCACCATCTCGTCGCCCACCGAGACCGACCAGCGGTCGGCGATCACGGCCTACCGCTCACGGCGAGGGACGTCGCAGAAGACGCGGATGAACCTGGTCGCCATGACCTTCGCCCGGGCCGCTGGGGTCGAGCCGAAGCCCGATGACTGGCCGGAGGTGCGGCGCGCCCTGCTGTTCGGTCCCCTGGCGCCGAGTTGTTTCCGGCTCCAAGGCCCGGACGCGTTGCCCGACGCGCCGACCCGGTTCGCGCGCGACGCCGCCACCTTCGGTGCGATCACATCCAGCGAGCTGACCGAGCGGGAACGCGACTATTGGTCACTCGTGAAAGCGGCCCTGGTCCGTTAGATCCCCTGCCCTGCAACGGTTTACGCCAATTGCGCGAACTCGGCCTGCAGCTCGTCCAAACGCCGCAGCGTCTCGTCGCGCGGCTCGGTGGGCAGCTCCACCAAAGCCTGTTCCACGCCGAGTGCGAGGTAGCCTTCGAGTTCCTTCGCCGAGTGTTCGCCCAAGTGCGAACCGATCACCGGCACGTCGTGGTCGGCGACGGCGCGCAGCTCGTCGAGCTGACCGGATAGGGCATCCGCCGACGGACTCATCGAGAGCCAGCCGGCGTTGAGGCGCGCGATGCGTTTGAAGCTCGCCGGCCCACCACCGAGATACAGCGGCGGATAGGGCTTCGTCACCGGCTTGGGCCAGCTGTAGATCGGATCGAAGTTCACGAAATCACCGTGGAACTCGGCTTTCTCCTGCGTCCAGATCTCGATCATCGCGCGCAGCCGTTCCTCGACGACGCGGCCGCGCACTCCCGGATCGACGCCGTGGTTGGCGATCTCCTCGCGCAGCCAGCCCACGCCCACACCAAAGCGGATTCGCCCCTGCGACACCAGGTCGAGCGAGACCACCTCCTTGGCCGTCAGGATCGGGTCTCGCTGCGGGACCAACGCGATCCCGGTGCCCAGGACGAGTTGCTCGGTCGCGACGGCCGCCGCGGTCAACGCCACGAACGGATCGAACGTCCGGTAGTACTTCCGCGGAATCGGGCCGCCCATCGGATACGGCGTCTTGGCGTCGACGGGGATGTGCGAGTGCTCCGCCAGGAACAGGGAGCCAAACCCGCGCTCCTCGAGTGCCCGGCCCAACTCGACCGGGCCGATTCCTTCGTCGGTGATGAACGTCAGGACGCCGATCCTCATGGTTGCTCCCCTCGTCGCCCGACGACGTTACGCCGCGTCGCGCCCCAAAGCCCCACGCCGATACCGACGACGGCACCGCCGAGGCCGATTAGCCGCTGCGACGGCTTCAACTCGTCGTGCACGCTCACTCCGCCGAGCAGGTCGGCCGCGTCGGCACCGCCCGAGGCCAGGAACCAGCCGCGGGTGCCCTTGCCGCGCAGCGCCGCCGCGGCGAGCAGGCCGCCGATCAACGCATCGCGATAGCCCATGGAACGCAGCAACAGTCGCGCCGTGGGCGTCGGCTCCTCCGGGTCGCCCCACAGCCGGTTCGCCCGAAGCGGGTCGACGAGGAAGGAAATGCCCGACGCGAGTCGGATGCTGCCCGCTATAAGCGCGGCCCGGTCGATTGCCATGGCCGCAGCCTAGAGCCAATCGCTCCGGTGCACGAGCACGACCTTTCGCACGCCAGTGAACTAGAGTTCACCGAAATGGTCGTTTTCAGTTATGAATTTTGGCCAGCACGAGCTTTAAGAAAGTTGCGGTACGTTAGTCGGCTTCAGCAAACCCGTTCGGGCGAAACGCAATTGCCGCGTCGCCGTCTGCGAACCGCAAGCCACGCCACCGAAACGGCCGAGACCAGCCACAAGCCCGTGAGAACAATTTCGAGCGCGAACAATTGTGCATTTGTCTAATAGAAGGCTCGGCCAACATTTCCGTCGCCCTCGTACCGGCGCGACGTCAACTCGCCCGACACGGGGTTTCCCAAAGCGGGTGTGTATGACCGATCAGCGGATTATTTTTACAAACTATGACGGGACAGGGGGATCCGCGAGCGCGTCCGCAGCAATATGCCAGCCACACGGTCACGCCACGCCGCAAGAAGCTTGCGCCCGACCCCGACGTGCGCCGCGCGATCGTCGATGCCGCGGCGAAATCGGTTCGCGAGCAGGGTGTTCGGGGACTCAGCGTCGCCACGGTACTGGAACGCGCGCAGCTGAGCACCCGAGCGTTCTACCGACACTTCGAGTCGAAGGACCAACTGGTGGCGGCGGTCTTTCTGGAGATGACGCGCAGCGAAGTGGGGCGGCTGCGCGACAAGATGTCGCAAGCCACTGACCCGATCGAGGCGGTGGCCGCCTGGATCGACGGGCGGCTCGACCTCGCGTTCGACGAGGACATCAGGGCGGAGCTGCGGCAGGTGTCGCTGGAAGCCCAATCGAAGATGGTCTCTACTCCCGAGGCGGTGACACCCGCCTACGGCGCAATCCTCGAGCCGCTCATCGAGCAGCTCCAGCGGGGTCTGGAACTCGGCGTGTTCAAGGACATCGTCCCGGCGGTCGCGGCCAAGTCGATACACGGCGTCGTGTGGGCCGGCACGCAGCGGCAGTGGGCGACGAACCATTGGGATCGAGACGAGGTCCGCGACCGAGCGGTGCGGTTCTGCCTGCGCGGGCTGGGCGTGGCGCCGAACACCATCGAGCAAGTCACCGCCTTGGGCTAGCCAGAGATTTCGAAAACGTAAATTTTCGATCGGTCGATGTTTGGAGGTTTCCGCTGGCAATCACGCGGGGTACCTACGCACCTATGAAACGTCTGTATAACCGGACCACCCTCTTCTGACCCATGACTACCTCGTTGACGCAACGACGGAACAAGCTCGCCCCCGACCCGGACGTGCGGTGCGCCATCCTGGACGCCGCCTCTCAGTCGATGCACGACTACGGCGTCCGGGGGCTTAGCGTCGCCGCCGTGCTGGAACGCGCGCAGCTCAGTACCCGCGCCTTCTACCGGCATTTCGACTCGAAGGACCAGTTGGTTGCGGAGGTCTTTCTGGAGCTGGCCCGCATGGAGACCCAACGGCTGAGGGGCCGGATGGCGAACACCACCAACCCGGTCGAAGCCGTCGTTGCGTGGGTCGACGGGCGACTCGAACTCGCCTTTGGCGACAACGGCGAATCGGGTTCGCGCCGCCTCTCGTTGGAGGCTCACTCGCAAGCGCTCTCCTCGCCGGAGATGGTGGCCCCCGCCTACGGTGCGATACTCGAGCCGCTCATCGAGCAGCTCGAGCGCGGGCTTGAGCTCGGCGTGTTCGAAGACATCGTCCCGTCGACCGCGGCGAAATCGATCCACGGCGTCGTCTGGGCAGGCACCCAGCGGCAGTGGGCCACCCATCGTTGGGACCGAGCTGTCGTCCGCGAACGAGCGCTGCGGTTCTGCCTGCGCGGACTCGGCGTTGCGCCCCAGACGATCGAACGGGTTACCGAGGACGCCGCGGCCGGTTAGCCGTTACTTGGCCGGGCAGGCATCGGCGATTTGGATCGAAGCCGGCCACAGCGCCGCCGTCAGGCCAAATGCCGCGACGTCGGAGGCCGTCGGGAACACGGGTTCGAGGCGCGCCTGGATTCGCTGCGTCTCGTCGGTGTGCAGGACCGCCCACACGAAGCCGATGGACAGGTACGGGATCGCGAGCCACAGCGCCAGTTCGATCAGCGCCCCGACGCTGACCTCGTACTGCAGCACGCGCCGAAGCAAATCCATCGCGCACCCGACGCGGCCTCCGGAAACGCCCGGGTCGGCGTGGTGGTCAGGCGAGGCCGACATAGCGCGAGGTTCTCACAATCGCTCGGCGATGGCTACGATGGCCGTCATGGCCGAGCCGTCTCGGGCTGCCGACGAAACGTTCGGGCTCAACCGCGCCGAGACGGTGGCCGTACCCAATCACGCGGCTTCGGATGAAGCCGACCGCACGTCGGCGCGCGACTACGACGACGTCCGGGATGAAGCACCGGAAGACC
>NZ_LZKE01000045.1:0-23890 GCF_001672675.1 Mycobacterium sp. E2327 | reverse complement strand
TCATCGTGGTGCACCGCGCGGCGCTGGGCGGACGGGCCGGCGATCCCGCGGCCCGCGACGCCGAGGTGACGGCGGTCCGCGAGGCGGCCCGGCTGATCGCCGAGGACGAGCGGCTCACCCCCGCCCTGGTGCCGCTCGGCGACGGGCTGCTGGCCGCGGTCCGCGACTAGTTCCGGCGGCCAAATCTTTACGGGTTCCTGACGGGGCGCCTCCTTGACGCTCGACTGAACGCGCGTTTAGTGTACTGAACATGCGTTCAGCCGACCTGACCGCCGTCACCTCGGCGTCGCGGGCCGCGGGATCGCCGGCCCGTCCGCCCAGCGCCGCGCGGTGCACCACGATGACACCGCCGGACCGCAGCAGCCGCACGCCCTCGACGACGTAGTCCGGCTGGTCGACCGGGTCGGCGTCGATGAACACCAGGTCATAGGACTGGTCGGCGAGTCGGGTGAGCACCTCCTGGGCGCGGCCGCCGATCAGCCTGGTGCGCGACGGTCCGATGCCGGCGTCAGTGAACGCCTGCTTGGCGATCCGCAGGTACTCGGGCTCGATATCGATCGTGGTCAGCACCCCGTCGTCGCTCATGCCCGACAGCAACCACAGCCCGCTGACCCCGGCGCCGGTGCCCACCTCCGCGACGGCCTTGCCGCCGCTGAGCTTGGTCAGCAGGCTGAGCAGCGCCCCGACCGCGGGCGTCACCGCCCCGGCGCCGATCTCCTCGGCGCGCTCGCGGGCGGCCGCGAGCAGCGCGTCCTCCGAGATCGAGGCCTCGGCGTGCGCGCACAGCGATTCGGCTCGACTGGGGGCCGCCTGGGCGGGGGTTTTTTCGTCGGTGCCGTCCATGCCCGCAGCGTATTCCAATTTGCGGCGCGGTCCGGCAGGCGCGCCTTAAACCGGACCGCGCCGACACGCCCAAAGCCCGCGGCGCGACGAAGCTCACTCGCCGACGGATTCGCCCTGCTCAGCGTTGGTAACGATATGGTTTCTCAGCCAAACCTCAGATTGCTCCTATGCCCTGCATACGCCGATGGGTGACGGTATGCGTATGGAACGCGGGGTGGTTGGGGGCCGGGAATACAAATCGCCGGAATGGGAATACACGCTGGGAACTCCGCGTTGACGCGGTCGATGAGCTGCCGAACTTCGAAGGCAGGCCAACTCTGGAGGATCCAATCACCACAGCGCTTTTGAGCCCGACCACCATGTCTCACGTCCAGGACTGCCCTGACGACGAATGGGTGGAAACGACGGACGCGTTGCAGGGCACCGCGGTGTTCGACGCGACGGGGGACATGGCGACGATGCCGTCGTGGGACGAGCTGGTGCGCCAGCACGCCGACCGGGTGTACCGGCTGGCCTACCGCCTCTCCGGCAACCAGCAGGACGCCGAGGACCTGACCCAGGAGACGTTCATCCGGGTGTTCCGCTCGGTGCAGAACTACCAGCCCGGGACCTTCGAGGGCTGGCTGCACCGCATCACAACAAACCTGTTCCTGGACATGGTGCGCCGGCGCGCGCGCATCCGCATGGAGGCGCTGCCCGAGGACTACGACCGGGTGCCCGCCGACGAACCCAACCCCGAGCAGATCTATCACGACTCGCGACTCGGGCCGGACCTGCAGGCCGCGCTGGACTCGCTGCCGCCGGAATTTCGCGCCGCGGTCGTGCTGTGCGACATCGAGGGTCTGTCCTACGAGGAGATCGGCGCCACCCTCGGCGTCAAGCTGGGCACGGTTCGCAGCCGCATCCACCGCGGTCGCCAGGCGCTGCGCGACTACCTTGCCGCGCACCCGCAAACCGGTGACGCGGCGCAGGTCAAGTCGGCTTAGGAGTCGATCGTTTGGGGTTGCCGCGCCTGAGCGGCAGCCTGGGTGCGGTTCTCCACGCCGAGTTTGGTCAGGATCGATTCGACGTGGTGGCCAACGGTTTTCGGGCTGATCGAGAGTTTGGTGGCGATGTCGGCGTCGCTATGGCCGGCGGCGATCAGCGTGAGCACCTCCCGTTCGCGGCGGCTGAGCCCGTCCGGGTCCGCCCGGATGTCCGCGCGTCGGGTCCGTGGCGTGCGGCCGCGCAGCTCGGTGAGGCGATGGCGGGCGCGCCGCGCCGTGGCCGTCGCGCCCAGCCGGCGGAACGTGGCCAGCGCCGATTCCACCGCGTCGATGTCACCCTCGAGCTGGGCGACGGCGGCGTCGTAGGGGCAACCCCGGCGCGTCCATTCGGCCGCGGCGCTACGCCAGTCACCGCTGGCCTCCAGCTCGAAGTGGGTGCTCAGCTTTCGGCGGGCGTCGGGTTCACCGCCCGCCAAATGGAGCCAACGACAAAGGGATCCGACCAGCCACGGGTTGGCGTGGTCGTGAGCCGTCGCCAGCCCCGCTTGCGCCTCGGTACGGGCCGCGTGGTCGTCCCCGCGCAGCCAGGCCGCCTCGGCGCGGGCGGGCCAGACGGGTCCCAGGCGGAAAAAGTCCTCGCGTTCGGCCGCGGCCAGGGCCTCGTCGAGCAGCGCGGACACAGGTCCCTGGCCGCGCCGCGCGCGGATCAGACCGAGGGTGGTCAGCGGCAAGAACCGGTGCAGCGGGGTCATCGCGGGTCGAGACAGCACGTCCTCGGCGTATGCGGCGGCGCGGACCCAGTCCCCGCGGTGCAACGCGACGAACGTCGCGGCCGACACCGCGAGCGGCTCAAAGGTGGCCAAATCGTGGTCGGCGCAAAACGCCGTCGTCTCGGCGATGTAGCCCTCGGCGCGATCGACCTCGTAGTGCAGCGCCGCCTGCCAGCACAACCCCATGCCCATCAGCCCGGCGAGCTCGGCGAGCTCCGGGCTGTCCATCGCCTCCCGCCACGCGGCTTCTAGCTCGTCCCACCCCGCGCCCGTGCGCAGCAGCCCGAACAGGGCCGCGTAGTAGTTCGCCTTCAGTACGACGGCCGGCAGGTGCAGTTGGTTGCCCAGGGCGCTCGCGCGGGCCGCGTACTCGGCGCAGGCCGGGTCGTCGGCCATCATGGACAGCTCGGCCATGTGAGCCAACGACGACGCCAGTTGCGGCGTCGGCCCGCACTGCTCCAGCAGCCGCAACGACGCCTGGCCCGCCTTCCTGGCGTCGGAGAGGCGGCTCAGGACGTGCGAGAGCCGGCGCAGGTCGTCGCCCTCGCCCAGGGGATCCTCCAATTGGCGCCGCAGCGCGATCGCCGCCCGATACGAACGCACGGATGGCTGGACGAACCCGCCCAGGTAGGCGGCCTGCGCGTGCTGCTCGAGCCAGACCACCTTCTCTTCGGCGGGCGAGGCGTCGGCGCGGCGCAGGACCAGGGCGTAGAGCTCCGCGGCTTGGCGGTGCGCCCCCAGCCCGGCGGCGCGCTGCGCGGCGGCGACGCCGTACCGGACGGCCGCGGCGGAATCGTCGGCCTGGTCGGCGTGGAAGGCCAATGTCGCCAACGTGTTTGGGTCGACTGGAGGTTCGGCAAGCGCGTCGAGCGCGCGGGCATGCAAGAGCTTGCGTTGATGGGCGTCGATGCGGTCCAGCGTCGCGTGCCGAGCGAGCTCGTGCCGAAACGTGATCGACCGCTCCTGGGCGACCAACATTCCTGCGTCGAGGCATTCGGCCAGGCCTGTACCAGCCGCCGGGCAGACGCGGTGCACGAGCTCGGGATCGGCGTGGGGACCGCAGACCGCCACCGCCTTTGCGGCATCGCGGGCCGGCGCGGACAGCCGGGCCAGCCGTCCCCATACCGCCTCGGAAACGCTGCGGGGCAAGGCATTTCGGGTCAGCGCATCCGCTCCGGCCGCTAACACCTCGGTGACAAAGAACGGGTTACCGCCGGTCAGTCGGTGCAACTGGTCAGCGTTGACGCCGCTGCCCGTGGCCAACGCGGCGACGGCGTCGCGGCTCAGCGGCTCCAACCCGATGCGAGACACCGCCGCGCAACTGGCCACGTCCCCGAGGGCCACCGAAAGCGGGTGCCGATCGTCGAGTTCGTCGTCGCGGTAGGTCACCACCAGCAGCAGCGGCAGGGAGGCGATGCGACGCACCAAGAACCGCACAAGATCGAGGGTGGCCCCGTCCCCCCAATGGGCGTCTTCGATCACCCACACCCACCGATGCCCGTCCCGCAGCAGGGCCAGCAGCCGGCGATACAGCGCGGCGGTGTCACCGGCGTCGATGGCGGCGCCCAGCGCGTCGGCCGCGGGGCCCAACCCGGCTAGCGCGTCGAGCAGTGGACCCAGCGGACGCGGCGCGCTGAGCGGGTCGCACCCGCCCGCCAACACCCGCACCGACCGATCGAGTCCCCCGGTGAACGCGTTGATCACCGCTGTCTTGCCGACCCCGGCCTCGCCCCGCACCAAGACGACCCGGCCGCTGCCGCGGCGTACCGCCCGCGTCAGACCGTCAAGCTCCGCGAGCACCGCCTCGCGCTCCAGTAAACGATTTACGTTTCGGCCCGAAGTCACGGTGCCGACCACCATGAATGCCGGTCAAAATGGGGAGAATTCCCCAGCAACGGCGCCGTCGCGCCGGCGCACACTAACCAGTGAGCGCCCGGGGCGGCCCGCATGACTTCAGCGGCCACTGCAACCGCACACCTGGACATGATGCGGATTCACTGTAGCCCCGGCGCTGGTCCGCGCGCCGCGCACAACGATGGCGAATGGATGAAGAAATCGGTGCTGGCGCGCGATGGGCCCGGCGACTCGACGTCACGAGGCCGCCTCGGCCGGGAATCCTGGGATTTTGCGACGCGTACCGGGGGTACTGGCGGCCGCACCGCGCTACATTCGAATTATGCGCGGCTTAGATTTCTTAGAGGTTTCCGAAGGGATGTGGTGATGGCCGACCGGGGAGAGGTGTTTCGCCGCGCGTTCTCCTGGCTGCCCTCGCAGTTCGCCTCCCAAAGCGACGAACCCGTCGGCGCGCCGCGCCGGTTCCGTTCCACCGAGCACCTGTCCATCGAGGCGATCGCGGCGTTCGTCGACGGCGAGCTGCGGATGAACGCGCACCTGCGGGCCGCGCACCACCTGTCCTTGTGCCCCGAGTGCGCGGCGGAGGTGGAGGACCAGAGCCGGGCGCGCGCCGCGCTGCGCGACTCCCATCCGATTCGCATCCCCAGCAATCTGCTCGGGCTGCTGTCCGAAATCCCGCATTACCCCGCGGAGGACGAGACGTCCGAGCGCGACGCGCGCGATCAGCGTAAGCGCCGGTAGCCGCGCGCGCGTTCGTGCCGACCAACGGCGCATTGTGGATACTAGGGTGGACACGGACAACGCCGGTGGGGCGCAAAGCGCCCGGTAAGCGGGCCTGTCTCGAGCGCTCGAGAAGAGAATCCAAAGGGGTAACGTGACCTCCGACGACCGTACTGACGGCGGAAACCAGGGCGGCAACCGCCTGGCGCCGCGTCCCATCTCACGGCCCCCGGTCGACCCCGCAGCGCGTCAGTTGTTCAGCCGTCCCGCCGGGCAACAGGGCTCCTTCGTGGCCGAGCGCGTGCGCCCGCCGAAGTACCGCGACGAAGGGGCATTCGCGCCCCACGACCAACCGGCCGACCCGGTCCTGGAGGAGGCCTTCAGCAAGCCCGTCGGGACCATGGACACGCTGCAGCGCCACCCGATCGACGCCGGCGCACTGGCGGCCGAGAAAGACGGCGACGAGCCCGACGGCGCCGAAGACCCCTGGCGCGACCCGGCCGCCGGGGCTGCCCTGGGCACCCCGGCGGTGCCGCCGGCGCCGCCGCAGGGCGTGCCCGGTTACACCGGCAAGCTCGGCGTGCGCGACGTCCTGTTCGGGCGCAAGGTGTCCTACCTGGCGCTGGCCGTCCTGCTGCTGATCGCCCTGGTCATCGGCATGATCGGCGGCGTGATCGGCCGCAAGACGGCCGAGGTCGTCGAGGCTTTCACCACCTCGAAGGTGAGCCTGGCGACCAACGGCAACGGCGAGTCGCCGGCCGGCCGGTTCGCCAAGGTGGCCGCCGCGACCGCCAACGCGGTGGTGACCATCGAGTCGAAGAGCGACCAAGAGGGCATGCAGGGCTCGGGCGTCGTCATCGACGGCCGCGGCTACATCGTCACCAACAACCACGTGATCTCGGAGGCGGCCAACAACCCGAGCCAGTTCAAGACGACCGTGGTGTTCAACGACGGCAAGGAAGTGCCCGCCAACCTGGTCGGTCGCGACCCGAAGACCGACCTGGCCGTGCTCAAGGTCGACAACGTCGACAACCTGACCGTGGCCCGGCTCGGCGATTCCGACAAGGTGCGAGTCGGTGACGAGGTCATCGCCGCCGGTGCGCCGCTGGGGCTGCGCAGCACCGTGACCCACGGCATCATCAGCGCCCTGCACCGGCCCGTCCCGTTGTCCGGGGAGGGCTCGGACACCGACACCGTCATCGACGCCCTGCAGACCGACGCCTCGATCAACCACGGCAACTCCGGTGGCCCGCTGATCGACATGGACTCCCAGGTGATCGGCATCGACACCGCGGGCAAGTCGCTGTCGGACAGCGCGAGCGGGCTGGGCTTCGCGATCCCGATCAACGAGGCCAAGCAGGTCGCGCAGACCCTGATCAAGGACGGCAAGATCGTGCACCCGACGCTCGGGGTCAGCACCCGCTCGGTGAGCAACGCGATCGCCTCCGGCGCCCAGGTCGCCAACGTCAAGGCGGGAAGCCCCGCGCAAAAGGGCGGGATCCTGGAGAACGACGTGATCGTCAAGGTCGGCAGCCGCAAGGTCGCCGACGCCGACGAGTTCGTCGTCGCCGTCCGGCAGCTGACCATCGGCCAGGACTCGCCGGTGGAGGTGGTCCGCGACGGCCGCCACGTCACGCTGACGGTCAAACCGGATCCGGACTAGGCGATCGATGTTCTCCAACCTCAGCTGGGAGCACATCCTGGTCCTCGTCGTGGTCGGGCTGGTCATCCTCGGACCCGAGCGCCTTCCCGGCGCCATCCGCTGGACGTCCACCGCGCTGCGGCAGGCCCGCGACTACCTCAGCGGCGTGACCAACCAGCTGCGCGAGGATATCGGGCCCGAGTTCGACGACCTGCGCGCGCCGCTGTCGGAGCTGCAGAAGCTGCGCGGCATGACGCCGCGCGCCGCGCTGACCAAGCACCTGCTGGACGGCGACGACTCGTTCCTCACCGGGAATTTCGAGGGGCCGGTGAATGGGGCGCCTAAACCGGTGCAGCCCGTCCAGGCGCCCGAGCCGGTCGCCGAGCAACGCGCCTCCGGCCCGGCCCCGTTCGACACCGACGCGACCTAGCCATAACCCCGCGAGCGTGCGCAGTTGTACGCGTTTCGCGGCGTGTCTTTGTGCAGACGCGCACGCTCGCGGCAGGGGGCGTCAGTGCCGCGTCGGGTCCAGGCCCAGCGACACGCCCGCCAGCCCCCGCTTCCGCGCCGACAGGGTGTCGGCCACGCCGCGCAGTTCCTTGCCGACCGGGGAGTCCGGCGCGCTCAGCACGACCGGGACGCCGGCATCACCCGCGGCGACCAGGGATGGGTCCAGCGGGATCTGACCCAGCAGCGGCACGTCGGCGCCGACGGCGCGGGACAACCGCTCGGCGACCTGCCGCCCGCCACCCTCGCCGAACACCTGCATGGTGGTGCCGTCGGGCAGCGTCAGCCCGGACATGTTCTCCACGACGCCGACGATGCGCTGCCGGGTCTGGATCGCGATGCTGCCGGCCCGCTCGGCGACCTCGGCCGCGGCCAGCTGCGGGGTGGTCACGACCAGGATCTCGGCGTTGGGGATCAGCTGGGCCACCGAGATCGCGACGTCGCCGGTGCCCGGCGGCAGGTCGAGCAGCAGGACGTCCAGGTCGCCCCAGTACACGTCGGCCAGGAACTGCTGCAGCGCGCGGTGCAGCATCGGCCCGCGCCACACCACCGGGGTGTTGCCCTGGGTGAACTGGGCGATCGAGATGACCTTCACCTCGTGGGCGATGGGCGGCAGGATCATCGACTCGACCTGGGTGGGCCGGTCGGTGGTGCCCATCATCCGCGGGATGGAGTGGCCGTGGATGTCGGCGTCCAGCACACCGACCGACAGCCCGCGGGCGGCCATCGCCGCCGCCAAATTGACCGTGACCGTGGACTTCCCGACGCCGCCCTTGCCGGACGCGACGGCATAGACCCGGGTCAGGGAGCTGGGCTGGGCGAAGGGGATGACCGGCTCGCGGGCGTCCCCGCGCAACTGCTTGCGCAGCTCGGTGCGCTGCTCGTCGTTCATCACGTCCAGGCTGACCTTGACGGCGCCCGTGCCGGGCACGTCGGCGACCGCGCCGGCGACCCGCTCCGTGATCTCGGTCTTCTTGGGGCAGGCGGCGGTGGTCAGGTAGATCGCCACGTGTACGGCGCCGTCGGCGTCGACGTCGACGCTCTTGACCATCCCGAGTTCGGTGATGGGACGGCGCAATTCGGGGTCGATCACCTTCCCCAGGGCGGTGCGGATATCGGCAGCTAGATCGGTGGTCATCACCGCCGAGTCTAGGCGTGCGCGGCGGGTCCCTTTAGCCGGCCGGTCCTGGCCTGGGCGATCCCGACGCCTGCGGCCCCGCGGCGGGGCCCACCGGGGCCGGCGGAACGGGGTTGGCGGGCGGCGGACCGAACGCCGGTTGCCCGAAGGCTGGCGGCGGTGCCGGGTTCTGCGGGCCGATGCAGATCACGGTGCAGCCGGGCAGTTGCGTCGGCGACTGCTGCGGTGTGGGTTGCATCCACGGGTACATCGGCTGCTGCCCGGTGGGCGGCGTCCCGCTCAGGTCGATCAGCGGTGTGCGCGCGAAGAAGTCGTCCGACGGCAGGCCGATGACGTTCATCGGCAGGTTGGGGCCGAGCCCCTCCGGATGATCGTCGTGTGCGTTGCCGAGCGGCGGCGGCGGCCCGGTCATCGGCGGCAGGTCGACGGGGACCACGCCGGTGGCGTACGCCGCGGCCCAGCCCAACACGTTCTGCGCGTAGGCCATCGAGTTGTTGTAGCGCAGGATCGCCGACATCACCTGCGACGGGTCGCGCAGGTTGAGCCCGCCGCTGCACAGGTAGCGGGCGGCCGCCAGGGTGGAGTCGAACAGGTTCTGCGGGTCGGCCGTTCCGTCGCCCTTGCCGTCGACGGCGTAGCGCGCCCAGGTGCCCGGCAGGAACTGCATTGGCCCCATCGCGCGGGCGTAGGTGGGGCGGTTGCCGGCGGTGCTCTGCAGGATGACCTCGTTGCCGGGCAGCGTGCCGTCCAGCGCGGGGCCATAGATCGGGACGACGGCGGTGCCGCGCGCGTCGACGGCGCCGCCACTCGCGTGGCCCGATTCGATGCGGCCGATGCCGGCGAGCAGATTCCAGCTGACGCCGCAGTTCGGGGCAGCGACGGCCATCTTCTGTTCGGCGCTGCGGTACGCGGCCAGGGCGACCGACGGAATGCCAAGGGCGCCAGGAGCACTCACGATCATCGGGGGAGGCGGCGCGGACGGGGCGGCCTCGGCGATGTGGAACGCCGTCGGGGCCCGGTCGATCGCGAAGACCACCGGCCCGGTGGTGTCGGGCGCGCTCGGCGAAACCGCGGCCACCGGAAAGATCGCGGCGTCGCGCACCGGCATGACCTGGCTGTGGACCGGTGGGGCATGCCCGGGAAAGGTGGGAGCCGCGCCGCCGACCGCTCCGGCGAAGACCAGGGGAGTGATGACGGCGACCCCGAAAGCCGGCGATTTCGTCAGGCGTGCGCGTTGCCGCTCGGCCGCGGCGTCGGGGCGTTTACCCCAGCGTGCCCCAATGCGCACTCGACGGTCCTAAGGTCGGGAAACTACCGGCTGAGCTTCGTGAACCAGATCACAATACATAACCCCCGTGACGGGAGTGGCGCAATGGTGGATTTGATAATTACCGGGATTTCTTAGCCGTTCGCTCCCAGTCGTCACCCGCCCTCGCGGCCTCCCCGTCCGCACCTTCCGGCTGCAACCGGGCCAGCATAGAACGCAGGTCCTCCAGCTCGTCGCGCAGGTACTCGCGCGTTACGACCTCGCCCACCGCCAGCCGCAACGAGGCCAGCTCGCGGGCCAGGTACTCGGTGTCGGCCTTGGTTTGGGCGGCGCGGCGACGATCCTCTTCGAGCGCGACGCGGTCCCGGTTCTCCTGGCGGTTCTGGGCCAGCAGGATCAGCGGGGCCGCGTAGGCGGCCTGCGTGGAGAAGGCCAGATTGAGCAGGATGAACGGGTAGGGATCCCAGCGCAGCTCGACCGCGGAGACGTTCAGCGCGATCCACACCACCACGATGATCGTCTGGATCAGCAGGTAGCGGCCGGTGCCGAAGAACCGCGCGATGGACTCGGTGATCTGCCCGACGGCCTCCGGGTCGACGCGGGGCGAATACCGGCGCGACGTCCGGGGGGTGTAAAGCCGGCGCGGTGCGGTGGACCTGCTCACCCGGACGCCCTTCCCAGTCGTTGTTCGATGCGGCCGGTGGTGTCCAGCTGCTGCACGTCCACGCGCCAGTCGTGCGGCAGCAGGTGGTCGAGCAGGTCGTCCACGGTCACCGCGCCCAACAGGTGGTTCTGGTCGTCGAGCACCGGACCGCACACCAGGTTGTATGCGGCGAGGTAGCGGGTGACCGCGCCGAGCGGGGTCTCCGGGGTCAGGGTCAGCAGGTCGCTGTCGACGATCCCGCCGACCAGCTCCGCCGGCGCCTCGCGCAGCAGCCGCTGCAACGGAATGCAGCCCAGGTACCGCCCCGTGGGGGTGGCGGTCGGCGGGCGCGCCACGAACACCATGGACGACAGCGCCGCGGTCAGGTCGGGGTCGCGGACGCGGGCCAGGGCCTCGGCGACCGACGTGTCCGGGGTGAGCACCACCGGGTCCGAGGTCATCAGGCCGCCCGCGGTGTCGGGGGAGTGGGTCAGCAGCCGGCGCACCGGTTCGGACTCGTCGGGGTCCATCCGGGTCAGCAGCATCTCGGCGTCCGTCGGGTTCAGCACGCCGAGCAGGTCGGCGGCGTCGTCGGGGTCCATCTCCTCGAGCACGTCGGCCGATCGGTCGGTGCCGAGCTGCGAGAGCACGTCGGCCTGGTCCAACTCGGGCAGCTCCTGCAGGACGTCGGCCAGCCGGTCGTCGTCGAGTGCCTTGAGCACCTCGTAGCGCCGCTTGGGCGGCAGGCCGCGGATCGCGTCGGCCACGTCGACCGCCTTGCGCCCCTCGAACTGGTCCAGCAGCTGTGCCACCCCCTGGCCGGGCAGCGCCAGCGCCGACGGGGTCAGGCCCTGGACGTTCTGCCAGTCCACGACGTGCACGGGGCCGCGCCGTCGCAGCCGTCGCTGGGTGCGCACCGCGACCCGGGTGACCAGCCAGTCGCGCGTCCGGATCTGTTCGATGCCCAGGTCGGTGATGACGACGTCGAGGCCGGCCAGCTCCGGCAGTTCGGGATCGTTGACCTTGACCACGGTGTCGAGCACCTGGCCCATGGCCAGCACCTCGCCCGGCCGCTGCTCGAAGTGGCGCAGCGACACGCTGCCGGTGTTGAGCGTCACCGCGTTGGGCTCGATCCCGGCGACCCGCAGCATGGGGATGAAAATGCTGCGGCGCGTTGCCAAATCGACGACCAGCCCCAGGACGCGGGGCTGCTGGCGGACGATGCTGATGCTGATCACGACATCGCGTACGCGGCCGAAGTTCTCGCCGAGCGGACCCAACACCAACATTCGCGGGAGCCGCGCGACGTACACCCTGTTGACCGGTCCCATGCCAGAGAGCCTATTCAGCCGTCGCCCGGATGGCAGGCTGCCATACCGTGGCAGGCCCCGTTGCGGCGAGTTGCCCTAATGGGAACGGATGCTGAACATCGCGATGACCAAAAAGACCACCAGGGTGCCCGCGCCGATCACGATTCCCGTGACGGCCAATCCGTAGCCCTCCTGGCGGGTCTGCTTGATCTGGTTCAGCGCGATGACGCCCAGCACGATGGCCAAGATCGAGCCGATGGCGCAGCACAGAAAGCCGGAGAACGACGAGATGAGCGACGCGATCGCCATGCCGTTCGTCCCCGGCTGGACCCGGTAGTCCGGCGTCGCGAAGTAGCCGCCGGGATAGGACGGCGGCCCGTAGCCCGGATATCCGGCGGGATAGGGGGTGGGTCCATAGCCAGGCGGGGGTCCGTAGCCGGGCGGTGGGCCGTATCCCGGGGGCGGCCCGTACTCGGGCGGCGGCATCGGCGGTGGGTAGTCGGCGGGAAAGCCCGGCGGGTAGCCCGGGGGCGTATATGCCGGATACTCGAGCGCGGGCGGATCCCAGGGCGGCGTCCAATCATCCCGGCCGCCGCCTTGCGGCGGCTTGGCGCCTTCGCCGGGGTCGCCGGGGGCTGACATGGTGCTCAACCTAGCAAAACGGGCTCGGGATGAGAGGATGGCCGAGGCGGAGGAGAATGAGCGGCGATGACTAGTCCTTTCCAGCCCGGACAGGTTCCCGGCGCCACGCCCACGGGCGCGGCGGCCGGCCGGCGCGGCGTGCCCTCGCTGCCGACACCGCCCAAGGGCTGGCCCGTCGGCTCCTACCCCACCTACGCCGAGGCGCAGCGCGCGGTCGACTACCTGTCCGACCAACAGTTCCCGGTGCAGCAGGTGACCATCGTCGGCGTCGACCTCATGCAGGTCGAGCGTGTCACCGGCCGGCTGTCCTGGCCCAAGGTGCTGGGCGGCGGGGTGATCAGCGGGGCCTGGCTTGGTCTTTTCATCGGCCTGGTGCTCGGCTTCTTCAGCCCCAATCCGTGGGCCGCGCTGGCCACCGGCCTGATCGCTGGGGTGTTCTTCGGCCTGATCACTTCTGCCGTGCCCTACGCAATGGCCCGTGGCACAAGGGATTTCAGCTCCACTCTGCAATTGGTGGCCGGACGCTACGACGTGCTCTGCGATCCGCAAAACGCGGAGAAGGCACGGGATCTGCTGGCGCGCCTGGCGATCTGATGGGTCGTCGTGGCCTGGCGACGCTCACCGTCGCGTCGGCGCTGCTGTCCGGCTGCGCGGCGGCCGGCTCGGGGACGGTGGTCAGCTTCTACACGCCGGCGACCGACGCGGCCACCTTCACTGCGGTCGCGCAGGAGTGCACCCGGCAACTGGGGTTCACGGTCCGGCACGTCAGCCTGCCCCGCGGTCCCGGCGAGCAGCGGGTTCAGCTGGCCCGCCGGCTGAGCGCCCACGACCGCGGCCTGGACGTGATGGCGCTGGACGTGGTGTGGACCGCGGAGTTCGCCGAGGCGGGCTGGGCGCTGCCGCTGTCCGACGATCCCGCCGGGCAGGCCGAGTCCGACGCCGCCGTCGATACCCTGCCGGGCCCGCTGGCGACGGCGCGGTGGAAGCAGCGGCTGTACGGCGCGCCCGTGACCACCAACACCCAATTGCTTTGGTATCGGCCGGATTTGGTGAGCCAGCCGCCGTCGACCTGGGACGGCATGGTGGCCGAGGCCACCCGGCTGCACGACGCGGGCCAGCCTTCCTGGATCGCCGCGCAGGCCAACGAGGGCGAGGGCCTGGTGGTGTGGTTCAACACGCTGCTGGTGAGCGCGGGCGGGCAGGTGCTCTCCGACGACGGCCGTCGGGTCACGCTGACCGACACGCCGGCGCACCGGGCCGCCACCGTCGCCGCCCTGCGGGTCCTCAAGTCGGTGGCCACCGCGCCCGGGGCCGACCCGTCGTTCAGCCGGACCGACGAGGGCACCGCGCGGCTGGCGGTGGAACAGGGCAGGGCCGCGCTCGAGGTCAACTGGCCCTATGTGCTGGCCTCCCTGCTGGAGAACGCCGTCAAGGGAGGCGTGCCGTTCCTGCCGCTGAACCGCGATCCGGCGCTGGCCGGCAGCATCAACGACGTCGGCACCTTCGTGCCCACCGACGAGCAATTCCGCATCGCTTACGAGGCAAGCCAGCAGGTCTTCGGGTTCGCGCCCTACCCGCGGGTCGCGCCGGACCGCCCGGCCAAGGTGACCATCGGCGGGCTCAACCTGGCGGTGGCCAGCACCACCCGCCACCGCGCGGAGGCGTTCGAGGCGGTGCGTTGCCTGCGCAGCCTGCAGAGCCAGAAGTACGTGTCGATCGCCGGCGGCTTGCCCGCGGTGCGGACGTCGCTGTATTCCGATCCGCAATTCCAGGCCAAGTATCCGATGCACACGGTGATCCGCCAGCAGCTCACGGACGCGGCCGTGCGCCCGGCGACGCCGGTGTACCAGGCGCTGTCGCTGCGGCTGTCGGCGGCGCTGAGCCCGATCACCCGGATCGACCCGGAGCGCACGGCCGACGAGCTCACCGCGCAGGCGCAGAAGGCCATCGACGGCAAGGGGCTGCTGCCGTGAGCCGCGCCGAGCGGCGACTGGCGTTCACCTTGGTCGCACCCGCCGCGACCCTGATGTTCGCGGTGACGGCTTACCCGATCGGCTACGCGGTCTGGCTCAGCCTGCAGCGCAACAACCTTGCCACGCCGGGTGACACCGCCTTCATCGGGCTGGGCAACTACCAGACGATCCTGACCGACCGGTACTGGTGGACAGCGCTTTTGGTGACGCTGGGCATCACGGCGGTCTCGGTGACGATCGAGTTCGTGGTGGGCCTGACGCTGGCCCTGGTGATGCACCGCACGCTCGTCGGCAAGGGCCTGGTGCGGACCGCGGTGCTGATCCCCTACGGCATCGTCACGGTCGTCGCGTCGTACAGCTGGTACTACGCCTGGACGCCCGGGACCGGCTACCTGGCCAACCTGTTGCCGCAGGGGAGCGCCCCACTGACGCAACAGATTCCGTCGCTTGGCATCGTCGTGCTGGCCGAGGTCTGGAAGACCACGCCCTTCATGTCGCTGCTGCTGCTGGCCGGGCTGGCGCTGGTGCCCGAGGACCTGCTGAAGGCCGCGCAGGTCGACGGGGCCGGCGCCTGGCGGCGGCTGACCCGGATCATCCTGCCGATCATCAAGCCCGCGGTCGTGGTCGCGCTGCTGTTCCGGACCCTGGACGCGTTTCGCATCTTCGACAACATCTACGTATTGACCTACGGCGCCAACAACACCGATTCGGTGTCAATCCTGGGCTACGACAACCTGTTCAAGGGCTTCAACGTGGGCCTGGGCTCGGCGATCAGCGTGCTGATCTTCTGTTGCGTGGGCATCATCGCGCTGGTTTACATCAAGGCGTTCGGCGTATCAGCGCCCGGTGGTGCGGGCGATGGCCGCTAAACCCGTCGGGCGCTTGGCCGTGTGGGCCGTGATCGACACGCTGGTGGTGGTGTACGCGATCGTCCCGGTGCTGTGGATCCTGTCGCTGTCGCTCAAGCCGTCGTCAACGGTCAAGGACGGCAAGCTGATTCCGTCGTCGGTGACCCTGGAGAACTACCGCGGCATCTTCCGGGGCGAGTTCTTCAGCTCGGCACTGATCAACTCGATCGGCATCGGCTTGATCACCACGGCGATCGCGGTGGTGCTGGGCGCCATGGCGGCCTACGCGATCGCCCGGTTGGACTTTCCCGGCAAGCGGGCGCTGATCGGCGCCACGTTGCTGATCACCATGTTCCCGGCCATCTCGCTGGTCACCCCGCTGTTCAACATCGAACGCGCGCTCGGCCTGTTCGACACCTGGCCGGGCCTGATCCTGCCGTACATCACTTTCGCTCTGCCCCTTGCCATCTACACGCTGTCGGCGTTCTTCCGGGAGATCCCCTGGGACCTGGAGAAGGCGGCCAAGATGGACGGCGCCACGCCGGGTCAGGCCTTCCGCCGCGTGATCGTGCCGCTGGCGGCGCCCGGGCTGGTGACCGCGGCGATCCTGGTCTTCATCTTCGCCTGGAACGACCTGCTGCTGGCGCTGTCACTGACCGCCACCAAGGCGGCCATCACCGCGCCGGTGGCGATCGCGAACTTTTCCGGCAGCTCGCAGTTCGAGGAACCCACCGGGTCGATCGCGGCCGGCGCCGTCGTGATTACCGTCCCGATCATCGTTTTTGTTCTAATTTTCCAACGACGGATTGTCGCCGGGTTGACCTCTGGCGCTGTGAAGGGATAGCGCGATGGCCGAGATTGTGTTGGAGAACGTCAACAAGAGCTACGCCGACGGCGCCGCGGCGGTGAAGGACCTGAACATCACCATCGCCGACGGCGAATTCCTGATCCTGGTCGGGCCTTCCGGCTGCGGCAAGACCACGACGCTGAACATGATTGCCGGGCTCGAGGACATCTCGTCGGGCGAGCTGCGCATCGACGGCCAGCGGATGAACGAGAAGGCGCCCAAGGACCGCGACATCGCGATGGTGTTCCAGTCCTACGCGCTCTACCCGCACATGACCGTGCGCCAGAACATCGCGTTCCCGCTGACCCTGGCGAAGATGAAGAAGGCCGAGATCGCGCAGAAGGTGGAAGAGACCGCGAAAACCCTTGACCTGACCGAGCTTCTGGACCGCAAGCCGTCCCAGCTTTCCGGTGGGCAGCGCCAGCGGGTCGCGATGGGCCGGGCGATTGTGCGCCATCCCAAGGCGTTCCTCATGGACGAGCCGCTGTCCAACCTGGATGCCAAGCTGCGGGTGCAGATGCGCGGCGAGATCGCCCGGCTGCAGCGCAGATTGGGCACCACCACCGTCTACGTCACCCACGATCAGACCGAGGCCATGACGCTGGGCGACCGCGTGGTGGTGATGCACGGCGGTGTGGCGCAGCAGATCGGCACCCCCGACGAGCTTTACGAGCGTCCCGCGAATCTGTTCGTCGCGGGGTTCATCGGCTCGCCGGCGATGAACTTCTTCCCCGCCGAGCTGACACCGAACGGGCTGAAACTCTCGTTCGGCGAGGTGATGCTGGACCCGGAGGTGCAGCGGGTGATCTCGGCGCACGACAAGCCGGCGAACGTCATCGTTGGCGTGCGCCCGGAGCACCTGGCCGACGCCGCGCTGATCGACGGGTATCAGCGGATCAGGGCGCTGACCTTCGAGGTGAAGGTCGACATGGTCGAATCGCTCGGCGCCGACATGTACGTATACTTCACCACCGCGGGCCCGGCCGTGCACGCCGCCCAGCTCGACGAGCTGGAGGCGCAGGGCGAAGTGCACGAAAACCAGTTCGTGGCAAGGGTTCCCGCGGAGTCGAGGGCCACCATCGGGCAGTCGATCGAGTTGGCCCTCGACACGACGAAGGTCGCCGTCTTCGACGCCGACTCCGGGGCGAACCTGACGCTGCCCGTCGCCCAGTGACCCTGGAGCTGGTGCGCGCGCACCTGCGCGGCCACTTCGCCGGCGTCGAGCCCGACTCCGCCAGCGTCACGTTCCTGGGCACCGAGCCCATTGAGGTGCTGCGATTTCGCGGCGGGGGATTGGTGCACTACGTGTCGCTGGGGTGCTCGCGGCACCCGATGACGGATCCGGCGGAGGTGCTGGCCGATCCGTCGCGCGGCCCGCGCGCCGAAATCGTTTTGCCGCTGCGGGATCCCGGACCGGCCACCGGCATCGCGCGCAGCCTGGCCGTGTTGGCGGCGACTCCGGCCGTCGAGGGTGTGGTGCTGGTCGCCGACGCCCTCGTCGACCTCGGCTCGCCGCTGTGGGCGTGGCCGACCGGGCGGGTGCCGTTCACCGCGGTGCTGTTGGGCGACAGCGACATCCCGGATCTGCCGCTCGACCCGCCGCGTGAGCCGGTGAAGTTCCTGTCGGCGACCCCCATCACCGCGACGGAGGCGGCCTGGGTGCGGCTCAAGGGCGCCGAGGCGATGCGGCAGGCCTGGCGCAACGACGGCGTCGACGTGCTGGACCCGAAACGCCCAGCGGCGCAACCCAGTTGACGTCACCGGCGAGCAGACGCAGACTCGCATGATTCATCGCGAAAGCGTGCGATTCTGTGTCTCCTCGCGAGAGAAAGGTTAAAGCCAGTTGTTGCGGCGGAATTGGAAGTACAGGACCAGGCAGAACATCGCCATGAACGCCATGATGCCGGGATACCCCCACGTCCAGTTCAGCTCGGGCATGAAATGGAAGTTCATCCCGTAGATGGCGGCGACCATGGTGGGTACGGCCAAGATACCGGCCCAGGCCGCCATCTTGCGCATGTCGTTGTTCTGCTGCATGCCGACCCGGGCCAGGGCGGCCTGGATCAGCGAGTTGAGCATGTCGTCGTAGCTGGCGATGTGCTCTGCGGCCTCGGAGTGGTGATCGGCGAGGTCGCGCAGGTAGCGCCGCACCTCCTTGGAGATCAAGTCCTTGTTTTCCACCTGGATGCGATGAAACGCGCCCGACAGCGGAGTGACGGACCGGCGCAGCTCGACGACCTCGCGCTTGAGCAGGTAGATCGGTTCGACGTCGATCTTGCGGCCGGGCGAAAACGCCACCTCCTCGATGCTGTCGATGTCGGATTCGATCAGGTGGCTCACCTCGAGATAGTGGTTCACCACCTCATGGGCGATGGCGTGCATCACCGAGTACGGCCCCAGGCGCATCTGCTCGGGGTCGGCCTCCATCTGCTTGCGCACCTCGGAGAGACCGCCGTGCTCGCCGTGGCGGACGGTGACCACGAAATCCTTGCCGACGAAGACCATCACCTCGCCGGTTTCGACGATCTGGCGGGCCGCCGCCACCGATTCGTGCGGGACATAGTTGACGGTCTTCAGGACGAGGAACAATGTCTCGTCGTATCGCTCCAGCTTGGGCCGCTGGTGCGCGCACACGGCGTCCTCCACGACCAGGGGATGCAGCCCGAAGACGTCCGCGACCTCCTGCATTTCGGCAAGGCTTGGCTCCCGCAACCCGACCCAGACGAACGCCTGCTGCCCGAACACTTCGGTCTGGCGCACCCGGGTGAGCGCGGCCGCATAGCTGAACTTTCCCGGCAGCCGGTGGCCGTCGACGTAGACGGCGCAGTCGACCAGGGTCTCGACGGGTGCCTGCTCGACAGGTCGGGTGCGTTGCTCCCGGGGCTCGGGCACGAGTGGTCGCAGCACTTCGGGCAACGCGTCAGGTCCGGGAAACACCGTCACCTCCGATCGCGGCGCAGGTCGGGAAAGCGGTGCTCAATGCTACGCGTCCTGCTGAAACGCGATGTGAAGACTCCGCGCGCGCCCTGGACCGGAGATTTCGCGCCGACGGCGGTGCGCTAGTTTCGACGTCGACCGCAACCGTGTCCTGAGGAGTACATCGACGTGAGCGCAAGTCCTGTCAAGGTCGCCGTCACCGGCGCCGCCGGCCAGATCGGCTACAGCCTGTTGTTCCGCCTGGCCAGTGGGGCGCTGCTGGGCGCCGACCGCCCGATCGAGCTGCGCCTGCTGGAAATCGAGCCGGCGCTCAAGGCGCTCGAGGGCGTCGTGATGGAACTCGACGACTGCGCCTTTCCGCTGCTGTCGGGCGTGGAAATCGGTGCGGACCCGAACAAGATCTTCGACGGCGTGAACCTCGCCCTGCTCGTCGGCGCGCGCCCGCGGGGCCCGGGCATGGAGCGCGGCGACCTGCTGGAGGCCAACGGCGCGATCTTCACCGCGCAGGGCAAGGCCCTCAACTCCGTCGCCGCGGACGACGTGCGCGTCGGCGTGACGGGCAACCCGGCCAACACCAACGCGCTCATCGCGATGACCAACGCGCCGGACATCCCGCGGGAGCGGTTCTCCGCGCTCACCCGCCTCGACCACAACCGGGCGATATCGCAGCTGGCGAAGAAGACCGGCGCCGCCGTCACCGACATCAAGAAGATGACGATCTGGGGCAACCACTCGGCCACCCAGTACCCCGACATCTTCCACGCCGAGGTCGGCGGCAAGAACGCGGCCGAGGTCGTCGGCGACCAGGGCTGGATCGAGAACGACTTTATCCCGACCGTCGCCAAGCGCGGCGCCGCGATCATCGACGCGCGTGGCGCCTCGTCGGCCGCGTCGGCCGCGTCGGCGACCATCGACGCCGCCCGTGACTGGCTGCTCGGCAGCCCCGCGGGCGACTGGCTTTCCATGGCGGTCGTCTCCGACGGTTCCTACGGCGTGCCGGAGGGTCTGATCTCCTCGTTCCCGGTGACCACCAAGGACGGCAACTGGTCGATCGTGCAGGGCCTGGACATCGACGAGTTCTCCCGCGGCCGGATCGACAAGTCGACCGCGGAGCTGGCCGACGAGCGCAACGCGGTCACGGAGCTCGGCCTCATCTGATCTCAAACGGAAATTAGGCCTACTAATGGGTAGCCCTTACCCTGATGCGATGCCACACACCGCGTCGCCGCAGCTGGCCATCGGAGACGACGAGATCTTCGACGCGCATGTAGGCGGGAAGCTTTCGGTGGCCCTGAGCGCGCCGCTGGACACCCAGCGCGCGTTGTCGATCGCCTACACCCCGGGCGTGGCGCAGGTCAGCCGGGCGATCGCCGCGGACCGCACCCTGGCCGCGCGGTACACGTGGTCGAACCGGCTGGTGGCCGTCGTCAGCGACGGCAGCGCCGTGCTCGGCCTCGGCGACATCGGGCCCGCGGCGTCGCTGCCGGTGATGGAGGGCAAGTGCGCCCTGTTCCAGGCGTACGGCGGGCTGAACGCGATCCCGATCGTGCTGGACACCAAGGATCCCGACGAGATCGTCGAGACGCTGGTGCGGCTGCGCCCCACGTTCGGCGCCGTCAACCTCGAGGACATCTCCGCCCCGCGCTGCTTCGAGATCGAACGGCGGGTCATCGAGGCGCTGGACTGCCCGGTGATGCACGACGACCAGCACGGCACGGCGATCGTGGTGCTGGCCGCGCTGATGGGCGCCAGCAAGTTGCTCGGCCGGGACATGTCCTCGCTGCGCGTGGTGGTCTCGGGCGCCGGCGCCGCCGGGGTAGCGTGCACGAATCTCCTTCTGACGATGGGTGTTTCGGACATCACGGTGCTCGACTCGCGCGGCATCCTGCACGGCGGGCGCGACGACATGAACGGCGTCAAGGTCGAACTCGCCCAGCGGACCAATCCCGACGGCCTGTCCGGTGGCCTGGTCGAGGCGCTCGAAGGGGCGGACGTGTTCCTCGGCCTGTCGGGGGGAGTGGTCCCCGAGGAGTTGGTCGCCACCATGGCGCCGGGCGGGATCGTGTTCGCCCTATCCAACCCGGACCCGGAGATCCACCCCCACGTCGCCGCCAAGTACGCGGCGGTGGTGGCGACCGGCCGCAGCGACTTCCCCAACCAGATCAACAACGTGCTGGCGTTCCCCGGGGTGTTCCGCGGCGCGCTGGACGCCGGGGCCCGCCGCATCACCGAGAAGATGATGGTGGCCGCCGCCGAGGCGATCTTCTCCGTCGTCAGCGACGACCTCGCGATCGACCGGATCGTCCCGAGCCCGCTGGACTCCCGCGTCGGGGAAGCCGTCGCCGCCGCCGTCGCGATCGCTTCCGACTCTTCCGTGTGACCAGGCTGGCCGCGCTGCTGCTGGCCGCGCTGCTTGCGGTGGCGGGCTGCGGACAGGGCCGTCCCGCAACGGAATTGGTGGTCGGGTCGCGCACCGACCCCGAGTCGACGCTGCTGGCCGCCCTCTACACGGCGGCGCTGCGGTCCTACGGATTCGCGGCCCGGCCCGAAACCGCCCCCGACCCGATGGCGAAGCTGGACTCGGGCGCGTTCACCGTCGTGCCGGCGTTCACCGGACAGACGTTGCGGCTCCTGCAGCCCGGCGCGACGGCGATGTCCGACGCCCAGGTCTACCGGGCGATGATCGCGGCGCTGCCCGAGGGCGTCCTGGCCGGTGACTACGCCACCGCAGCCGAGGACAAGCCCGTGCTGCTGGTCACCCGGGCCACCGCGAAGGCCTGGGGCGGGCACGACCTCACCGCGGACCTGAGCACGCTGCCGGCGCACTGCGACGGGCTGGCGATCGGGGCCGTCACCGGATTTCACGCACCCGCGGCCGTGGGATCCTGCCGGCTGCCCGCGCCGCGCGAATTCCCTTCGGGGGACGCACTTTTCGCGGCGGTGCGGGCCGGGCAGACTGCGGCGGGATGGACCACCACCGCCGACCCCAACAGCCCGGGCGACCTGGTCGCGCTGGCCGACGGCAAACCCGCGCTGATCCAGGCCGAGAACGTGGTGCCCTTGTATCGGCGCAACGCGCTCTCCGATCGGCAGCTGCTGGCGATCAACGAGGTGGCCGGCGTGCTGGACACCGCGGCGCTGGCCGACATGCGCCGGCAGGTGGCCGGCGGCGCCGACCCACAGGTGGTCGCGGGCGGTTGGCTGGCGGAACACCCGTTGGGGCGCTGAGGGTTTGGCCGCTGAGCGCAGTTTCGGCGCGGCCGTTAGGGCTTGGGCATCAAGCGGCCCATCACCGGGCCGAACAGCTGCTGGTAATAGGGGCCCGCCACGCGCACCATCACGTCCAACAGCTTGGCGTCCGTGCCGACCAGCACCCGGGCCTTCTTCTTGCGGACCGCGTCCAGGATGACCTTGGCGGCGCGTTCCGGGCTGGTCCGGGCGAGCCGCTTGTCGAACAGCTTGGCCAGCTGTTCGGGATCGAGTCCCTCGGCGGCGGTGGCGTTGCGGGCGATCGCGGTCTGGATGCCGCCGGGGTGCACGGTGGTCACCGCAACGGGGTGGCGGGCCAGCACCATTTCCTGCCGCAGCGCCTCGGTGAAGCCGCGGACGGCGAACTTGGCCGCGTTGTACGCCGCCTGGCCCGGCACGGAGAACAGTCCGAACACGCTGGATACGTTGACGACGTGGCCGTCGCCGGAGGCGATCAGGTGCGGAAGAAACGCCTTGGTGCCGTTCACGACGCCCCAGAAGTCGACATCCATCACCCGCTCGATGTCCTTGAACTGGCTGACCTCGACGTCGCCGGTGAAGGCGATGCCGGCGTTGTTGTAGATCTGGTTGACCTTGCCGAAGTGCTCGGCGACCTCGTCGGCGTAGGCCAGAAAGGCCTCGCGCTCGGTGACGTTGAGCCGGTCCGCCTTGACCGGCGCGCCGATGGCCTTCAGCCGCTCCTCGGTGTGGGCCAGGCCCTCGGTGTCGACGTCGCTGATCGCCACCTTGGCGCCCGAGCGGGCCAGCTCGATCGCCAACGCCTGACCGATACCCGAACCGGCACCCGTGACCACGGCGACCTTCCCCGCGAATCCCTGCATGAGCACCCTCCTCGTGTCGGCTCGGTGTCGAGGCTAACCGGTACCCCGGGTACCGCTGCCATCGGGAGGAGGCGCGGCCGGGCAGCCGCCGCAGCCGGCCGGTGTCGGCCATATCGCGGCGCGGGCGGCAGCAAACATGAGATGCTTCCCTCCCGACCGGCGATTCGGAGGTGGCGATGTCGTTCTTGGTGGCCCTGCCCAACGGATTGGAGGCTGCGGCAACGGATTTGGCCGGCATCGGTTCCTCGCTGGGTGAGGTCAACCGCGTGGTCGCGGCCGCGACCACCGAGCTGCTGCCGGCCGGCGCCGACGACGTGTCGGCGGCCATCGCCGCCGTGTTCGGCGCCCACGGCCGGGTCTACCAAACCCTCGGCACGCAGGCGGCGGCATTCCATCGGCAGTTCGCGCAGGCAGTGCAGGCCGGCGCGGCCGCGTACGCGGGCGCGGAGGCCGCCAACGCCAACCCGCTGCAGGCCGTCGAGCAAGAGTTGCTGGGCGTGGTCAACGCCCCCACCGAGGCGCTGCTGGGGCGGCCGCTGATTGGCGACGGCGCCAACGGCACGGCGGCGAACCCCAACGGCGGTGCCGGGGGGCTGCTGTGGGGCAACGGCGGAACCGGGTTCACCCAGACGGCCAACGGCGTGGCCGGCGGCAACGGCGGCGACGCCGGGCTGTTCGGCAACGGGGGAGGCGGCGGTGGCGGCGGGGCCGGCGCCAACGGCGGTCACGGGGGCAGCGGCGGCCTGCTGTATGGCAACGGCGGGACGGGCGGGCTCGGCGGGGCCGCCGCCAGCGGTGTCAACGGCGGCAACCCCGGGACCGGTGGTGGCGGCGGCAGCGCGCTGCTGTTCGGCAGCGGCGGGGCGGGTGGG
>NZ_LZKE01000044.1:0-524 GCF_001672675.1 Mycobacterium sp. E2327 | reverse complement strand
GCCTGCTCGGCCGCCTTGAGCCGGTTGGGTTCGACGTCGGTCGCGCGCATCGAGTTCGACATGTCGATGATCAGCACGACGCAGGCGCGGTTGCGCGGAATCCGGATGTCCGACGTCGGCCCGGCCATGGCCGTGGTCAACAGCACCAGCGACGCGGCGAGCAGGATCGTCGGCACGTGCCGCCACCGGCCCGAGCGCAGCGGCGCGACCCGCTCCAGCACCTCCATGTTGGCGAACCGCAGCACCCGACGCCGACGGGCGAACTGCACCACGACGTAGATCCCGGTCAGCAGCGCCACGGCCAGCAGGAACAGGAAGAACCAGGCGTTCTGGAACCCCGTCAGCGACACCGGTCCCAGCAGCGGCAGCTTCATGTCCAGCCACCCTATTCGTCAAACGACGCGGCTGCATGGAGGCCGCATGGACGCTAGCCGGCGACCAGATCCCGGCGCTGGGTGAACTTGATGTCCAGGCTGCGCAGGTGGGTCTGTAGCCCGGCGTCCTGGATCGGGATCAGGTGGGCG
>NZ_LZKE01000043.1:0-30549 GCF_001672675.1 Mycobacterium sp. E2327 | reverse complement strand
AGGAGGTCGAGGCCGTCAAGGCGAACGGGTACCGCCCGGCCGACTACATCGACGGCGACGACGAGCTGCGCGCGGTGCTGGATCTGATTGCGGGCGGCACGTTTTCGCACGGAGACACCGAGGTGTTCCGGCCGCTGGTGGACAACCTGCGCCACGACGACCCCTTCCTGGTGTGCGCCGACTTCGCCTCCTACCTGAAGTGCCAGGAGCAGGTCAGCGAGGCCTGGCGGGACACCGAGGCGTGGACGAAGATGTCGATCCTGAACACCGCGCGCAGCGGCAAGTTCTCATCGGACCGCGCCATCACCGAATACTGTGACGAGATCTGGAACGTGTGGCCGCTGACCGTCAAGATGTGAGCCCTCAGCGGTAGCCCGGCAAATCCGGTACGCCGCTGGCGGTCATCCACCCACCCCCGTCGACGACAAGGACGGCTCCGGTCACGTAGGACGCCGCGTCGCTGGCCAAAAACAGGACCGCCTCCGCGACCTCGGTGGTGGAACCGGGACGCCGCAGCGGGTTCTGGGTGGTGCGATGCTGGGCATCGCCGGTGATTCTCTTCACGCCTTCGGTGCCCGACATCGCGCCGGGGGCAACGACATTCACCCGAACCCCGTCGGGGCCCCATTCGATCGCGCAGGCGCGGCTGAACGCGTCGACGCCGGCCTTGGCCGAAACGACGTGCGCCTGCAAGGCCATGCCGCGGTACTGGATCGCGGCGCTGATATTCACCACCGCACCGCCGTGATCGCGCAGCCAAAGGTCGTATGCCGCCTTCGACACGTTGAAGGTACCCAGTAGGTCGATGTCGACAACGGCCTTGAATCCCTTTGGGCTGAGGCCGCTTATCGGCACGGGGAAGTTTCCGGCGGCGTTGTTGACAACGATGTCGAGTCGGCCGAACTTTCGCAGCACCTCCTCGACGACGGCCGTCACCTCGTCGTCGCGGCGGACGTCACAGACGCCGTATATCGCATCAATCCCTTGTTCCCGCAACGCCGCAACCGCCCCTGCGAGATTGGGCTCCTTGCGGCTGCAGATCGCGACGCGGGCACCGTGGTTGCCGAGCACCCGGGCGACCTCGAGGCCGAGCCCCGTGGCGCCGCCGCTAACCAACGCGACCTTGCCCTGCAGAAGATCGGCCCGGAAAGGGCTGTGGCTGTTGGTCATGGCACGTCCGTCAGCTGTCCCAGCTCGGCATCAGACCCAACGCGCGCATCAGCTGGCCCTCGAACCCGGTCAGCAGCGAGACCCCGGTGACCGACGACTGCGGCAGCGGGAAGTTCAGGCCCGGATCGAGCACCGGGTTGAACGGGTAGCCGGTCGGCATCATCGACGGCGGCAGGAGCCCGAGATCCACCAGCGCCGCCTGCGGGCCCTGAACCGCGCCGTGCACCAGGTCCGGGACGATGGTGAACGGGTTCGGCAGCTCGAACAGGCTGGCGGGAGTGGGGATGTCGGCGTACTCACCCGACCCGTAGCCCATGTCGACGATCACCCTTAGGTCCGGCTGCAGCAAATCGGCCAGCGCGTTGCCGAACGGCTGCGGCACGTACAGGCGCAACGGCGCGACAAGCGGCAAGTTCTGCGTCAACAGCTCGTAGTAATGGGTCGCCCCGGTGTATCCCGGCGACCTCGGCAGCTCGATCGCGTTAGCGATCTGCCCGGGTGTCAGGTCGACGTAGTCGTGCGTGCCGTGGTAGAGCGCGAACCCCATGAACGCATTGAGATCGCTGACCGGGTTGAGGACGTACTGGGGCAGATTCGTCACCATGTCGTACTGATTGGTGAAGATCACGGTTGGATACGGCGAGTTGGGCGGCGTCGCGCCGTTCATCAGCACGTCGACCAACGGGATGTATAGGCCCGGGAAGCGTTCGAAGAATCCGCCGTTGGGGTTGCCCGGATCGCCGGTCAAGAAGAACGACAGGCTGGTTGGGTCCGGCGGGTTGGCCATGGCCATGAGGTTGCGGATCTCGTTGGTGGCAACGAGCGAACTTTGTGAGGTGCCGTAGACGACCACCTTGTTGCCCGCCGCGAGTTCGGTGTTGATGGCGGTGTTGAGCAACTGCACGCCCTGTGCGACCGATTGGCCCAGCGTCAGGTTTCCGAGTTGCGGGGTGAAGGGCCAGAACTGCTCCGGTGTGTAAAACGACTGCCCTGACGCGCCGAGGAGCGGCGACAGGGTGGGGTTGTCGAGGAAGTTGGCCATGATCGAGCTGACGTACTTGGCGTCCGGCAGGGGGAACGTGGTGCCGCCGACGATCAGTGCCACCGAGCTGTTCTGCGGCACGATCAGCGGCGGAATGGTCGTGGGGGCGGGGTTCTCGGCCTGCGCGGCGAACGAGGCGAGGGGTGCTTCCAGCGCGCCGATTGCGTCGCGCAGGACCTGCAGCGCGGCCTGCTCGGTCTGGGTGTAGGCGAGGCCCGCCTCGCCGAGGAGCTGCACGAACCGCTGTTCGAACGCCCGGCCCGCCGCAGCCAGTTCCCGATAGATCCTCGACTGGTCGATGAACAACGGCGTGATGGCCGCGCTGACCTCGTCGGCGCCGGCGGGCAGGATGCGGCTCGTCCGCAGCGCCGCGAGGGCGTTGGCCTCTCCGAGCGCGGCGCCGATGTTGCCGACGTCCTCCGCCGCCGACACCAGAGCCTCGGGAACGACCTGCACCCGGACCATTCTGGCCAACGACGACGGTCCCCGAGCGCTCTTCGATGAATTCCTGCCGACGCCGCGTCTTACACTGGGCCGTCGGAGGCGCGACTGAAGGTGAAGTACCCGTGAGGACCCCCACGACGATTGCTGCCGGCGGGCTGGCTGCCCTGGCCTTGCTGGTGGGCGCGGGCGTCGCCCACGCCGATAGCTTTCAGGACAAAGAAAAACAGGCGTGCCAGCTGATGGACGATCCGGCCGGCCCCGAATCGGGTTACGCGCCAGCCGAATATGCATTCATGACGCTGCGCGCCAAGATGTCGGCCGAGGACGCACGCAACGTCATGTCCTTGGCGGCCCAGGACGTTTGCCCGAACCACATAATCGACTTGCCCGCGAGCTGGCGGTAATAGCCAACTAACTCCAATCATTGCCGCGTCTAGCCCGCGGCAATCAAGATCGGCGATCTTATTTTTTCGCAGTTCAGCCCTATCTTTACTCCTTCGAAATTCATAGGGTTCACCAGAGATAGTCACCGAAACGGCAAAGGTGGCTGGATATGCACAGTTCGCGTGGTCCGCCCAGAACTCGAATGAGTGGTCACCGCCCGGAAACCCGGGCCGCGGTACCAATCTGTCCCGCATCACCCGGCGCCTTGCCTTGCGCCGTCAACAAAAGGGGGGTTTGCCACCGAAGTCAAGCTAAGGAGATGTGACACAATGGATTTCGCGATATTGCCCCCGGAGATCAACTCCGCCCGGATGTACACCGGCCCGGGCTCGGGTTCGCTTTTGGCCGCCGCCGGCAGCTGGGACTCCCTGGCCGCGGAATTGACCACCACAGCCGAGACATACCAGTCGGTGGTTTCGGGCCTGACCACATTGAACTGGCACGGCGCCGCTGCCGAGTCGATGGTCGCCACCGCCATCCCCTACATCGGTTGGCTGAATATGACCGCCGAGCAGACCAAGCAGACCGCCATGCAGGCCAGAGCGGCCGCGGCGGCCTTCGAGCAGGCATTCGCGATGACCGTGCCCCCGCCGGTGATCGCCGCCAACCGCACCCAACTGGCTTCGCTGATCGCGACCAACTTCTTCGGCCAAAACACCGCGGCGATCGCCGCGACGGAGGCCCAGTACGCCGAGATGTGGGCCCAGGACGCCGCCGCGATGTACGGCTACTCGAGCAGCTCTGCAGCCGCGGCGACGTTGACACCATTCACGCCGCCGGACCAGACCACCAACCCGGCGGGAGCGGACGCACAGTCCGCCGCGGTCGCCCAGGCCACCGCGTCGATACCCAATCCACTAGATCTACTCGGGGAAAACGGCCCTATCGGTCAATTTGTCCTGTCCTTAGGGCAATACCCCGTATTGGGGAGCTCGGGGATTGGGCCCGACGCGCCTATGTGGGGTTTCCTCGCTTCGACTGGGGTCTTCACGCTTCCGGCCACCCTTCAAATCGCCACGTTTGCGGGCCAAAGCACCATAGATGCAAACGCACTACTTGCGGAGGCGACGAAATCCGTCACCTCGGCGGTGTTGGGTGTGATGGGAGTTGTACCCAACATATCCAAGGTGCTGCCGGCAGGCTTTCGCAGCTTGAGCAGTGGCGGAGGCGGCGTCTCCGCGATCCTCACCGGCGCCAAGTCGATCGGGCCGATGTCGGTACCTGCGAGCTGGTCCACGCCGGCGGTCAGCCATATATCGGCCCTGTCGGGCACCGGCCTAACGACACTCCCGGGAACCGAAGAGGCGGTCGGGGCCGGTATGCCCGGCGTACCCGGGATGCCGGTGGGGACGCTGACGCGAGCCTCAGGCGTCATCCCCCGGTACGGGACGCGGCTGACGGTGATGCCGCGGCCGCCGGCGGCCGGGTGACACAGCCCTCGCTGTCCACGATTGGCCGTCGCGTTGTGAGCGCGCCCGGCCGGTGTACGCCAATTCGAGTGAACTCGAGTAGTCGACTACTCGTGATCAGTACCGCGCATCGTCCCTAGCATTTGCCCACAGGATTCGAAAATTCGCCCGGCATCCAGCTTGGCGGCCGTCGGGCATGCGGGACAAGGGAAACATCATGGTGCGGATTGAAGAGGCATCCATGTCGGAAACTTTGGCAACTGAAGAGACTTCACCGCCGCAAACTGAGGTAACTGAAGAGGTTTCCCCGTCAGCAACCGAGGCAGCCAAACGGGCGTCTCACCGGCGAGTCCTAACGGCCGCGGCATTCGCAGTTGCAGCCGCCGGCGCGGTATTGGCGTGGTATTCGTGGCCGGGCCCCGCAGGGTCGAGCTTCGCGAGGTACATCTACGGTCACGGCTCGCAATTCCCAGTCGTCGTCGATCGGGTCCGGGCAGCGATTTACTCGGATTTTCTCTTCGTCCTCGGCTACACCCTCACGCTGGGCGGGCTAGCAGTGATCTTCCTGAAGTGGGCGATCTCGGCGGCTGGGCGACTAGCGGCTATATACGTCGCTGCGGCCGTGGCAATTGCCTCTTTGGCCGGGATTATTGAGGCTTCGCTTCTTTGTTGGGCGGTCGACGGTCACAACTCGACCGCCTGGATCAACGCCATCGCGACGGCAGCAACCATCCAATGGTGCGCTCTGCTGCTAGCCCTCGGCGGGATTCCCGCGACATTGGGAATCGTCCTGCGCTGGGCGGCGGCGGGTTGGCGATCTTGTCGGACGCGGTCCTCGGACAAGACCACCGCGGAGTGGTGGAACGAAGTGCTGTGGACGCCGCCCAAGCCGACCGAGGCTGTCGACCCCGATGAAGCGAGCTGGGTCGAAGCGTATAACGTCCCGGACGCCGGGAACGTCATCAAAGCCCGCAATGGCGAGCGGGTGCAAGCGATCTGCTTGTCCGGTGGCGGAGTGCGGTCGGCATGCATCGCGATGGGCGTCATGCAGGAATTCTCAAAAGAGGATCCGATCAAACCAGGCGCAGGTGTTCACGAAAAGTTCGGTGACAGGGCAAAACTCATCGACACCGTCGACTACGTGATTTCGGTATCCGGCGGCGGCTATACGGCCGGCGCGAGACTGCTGGCCACACAGGACACCGAGAAGAAGCCCTTGGTTTCCGAGCGCTTCGAGGAAGGGTCGCCCGAGCTCGATCATTTCCGCAGGGGCTCAAGCTATATCGCAGACTCGCCCGGAGAACTGGTCTACGCGTTGGCCGTGGTCTTCAAGAATCTGCTCGCATCGATCACCATCCTCTTCACCCTCCCCGCCTTGCTGGGGTGGGTGTTCGGATATCTGCTATCGCGCCCTGCCTTTTCCTTCGCCCAGATCATTCCCGTACTCAATCCGAACGTTAACGACGCGTTCGTGCACGAGCACCCGGACTACCTGATGTGTCTGACAGACCATCCCGCGTCGTGGATAGCAGTGGCTGTCTTCGCCGGCCTGGCCGCGTTCCTCACCAGTATCGCAATGGGTATCGAGATGTTTCTCTGGGAGAAACGTAGCGAGCGCGCGAAATTGTGGGTGCAGCGCTTCGCGGTGGGCAGCGCGGTCTTCGCAGCGCTGGTGCTGATAGTGGTCATCGGGCTACCGACGCTGATGCGGCTGTGTTCATCGCTCAGTGCGCACGCTACCCATAACCAGGGCGACGCCGCCGCGGCCGTTTCCGGGCTGGTGGGTCTGAACTACCTGGCGGCGATTACCGCGATGGCTTGGAAAAAGCGCACCACAATGTCGGGAGAGGCGAAAGAGCTCGCACTATGGAAGCGACTGCTCCCCCCGGGCGTCATCGCGATGATTCTGGTGGTGGTGACCCTCGCCGTCTTGCTGGTCGCATGGCTGGTCATCCTGGGCTGCTTTGCCGCGGGCGTATTTCGCTCCTTGACCGCCGGTGGACTAGAGGGAGGGCCCGGCCACACACCCTTCTCGGCGTTGTGGCCTTGGGGACTGGTCGCAGCGATCGCATGGATCAGCTCGGTGGATGTCGCGTCGATAAGCCTGAATCCGTTCTATCGCTATCGATTAGGGCAGACGTTCGCGGTTCGGCGCAAACGAGTTTCGGGCGTCTGGCGCGCAGAAGCCTACGACCGGAATGAATACACCTGGTTGCCTGACTTTGGCAGCGTTCCCGCGGGCGGACCCAAGTTCATCTTCGCCGCCTCGGCCCCCATCAGCGGAAAGCACAAGCCTGCACCGGGATTGAACGCGGTGTCCTACGTGATGAGCCACGATTTCATAGGCGGCCCGGAACTCGGGTGGCTGCGGGCACCCCAGCTGCACGACCAATCCCCACCCCGAATCAAGCGGGATCTCACGGTTTTGACTGCGGTTGCGGCGAGTGGAGCCGCCTTCGCGTCGGCGATGGGCCGACAACAGAAGGGATTTGAAAAACTACTGGCCGTCTCGGGTGCTCGCCTGGGAACATGGCTGCCCAACCCGAATTTTGTTGCCAACCTTGCTGCCTCCAAGAAAGGGGCCTGCCTCGATCCGAAGGACAACGAGAGGCCGTGGCCGAAGTCATTGCCTTGCATTCGCGGCGCCGGCTACTACTACCGCGAACTCATCGGCCTCAACTACCCCGACGCGCGGTTAGTACAAGTCACCGACGGCGGCCACTACGAAAACCTTGGACTGGTCGAGGCGCTGCGCCGCCGCAGCCGACTGATCTTCTGCATCGATGGGGGCGGCGATGCACCCCCGTTCGCCAGCGGGCTGGCCGACGCGATGCGATTGGCCGAATACGAGCTGGGTGTGACGATCGATTTCGACTATTTCGCAAAGTTCCCCTTGGCGGAGCTCACCCCCGGTTCCGGCGACAAGTTCGAAGAGACCGACGCGTTTTACGGCCTGAACAGCCGCCTCGCCAAGAGGACCGTCGCGGTCGGACTCATCACCTATCCATCGGCAGCTCCTGACTTGGGGCATGGCCCACATGAGCGTCAAGGCCTTCTCATTTTCGCGAAAGCGGTGCTGTGCAAGGAATTCCCCCAGTGGCTCTTGACCTACGCGGCCTCGAGCGACGTGTTCCCCCATGACCCAACATCCGATCAATGGTTCAACGAAGGGCAGTTCGCCGCCTACACCCAGCTTGGGCGCATCATGGGTCAGCAAGTGCGAGAATGCATCCACGATCTCCAGAAGGACTCGACGCTCTAAGAAATGTAGCCGCTCAGTTCTCCACGAGGTCGGGGATAGGCTCCGCGTCCGTCAGCCAGTGGCGTCCGGCCCGCCGGGCCGCCTCCCACTTGGGGATGCTCACCGCATCGTCCTGACCCAGGTCCGTCGGGGTCGGGCCGATGCGCTCGACCAGACCCGCGAGCGCAGCCACATCGAAGTTGTACACCTCGGCTGCGGTAAGCCCGAGGATTTGTCGCGTCTCGTCTATCGGAATGTCCCAGAACGAGCGCCGCAGCCAGTCCCGGGTATGCGGCCACGTTCCTTCCGGGTGAGGATAATCGTTGCCCCACAGCATGTTTGGAACACCGATCTCGTAGCGACGGGCCAGTTCCCGGCGCTCGGTCGTGGTGGCACCGATGAAGCAGTTCCGGTCGAAGTACGCCGAGGGTGGCATCGTCAGATCGCCCTCCAAGAGACGGCTCATCTTCTTGGCCGAGTGCTCACGCATGAACCGGGTGTCCATCAGCCACAACAGGTCATTAGCCCAGTAAGCACCGCACTCGGTGGCCCCCCAGCGCAGGTTCGGGAAGCGCTCGAACACGCCGGCCCACAAGGCGAACCACAGCGGCCGCACTCCCCACCAGCGCACCTCGGTCGTGTAGATGCCCAGGTGCGGGCCGTACTGCTCACTGGGCGCGGCACCGACGTGGGTGTGGACTGGCATCTGCAGGTCCTGGCAGGCGGCCCACACCTTGTCGTAACGCCGGTCGTGGTAGGGCGGATAGTCACCCCAGAGCACCGGAATCATGATGCCGCCGCGCAACCCGGCCTCGGCCGCTCGAGCGATCTCCGCCACCGCCGCGTCGATGTCCGCCAGGATCGGCACGACGGCGACGCCGGCCCGCCGCTCCGGGCTGTGGCTGCACAGCTCGGCCAGCCAGCGGTTGTGGGCCCGCGCTCCGGCCATCGCACGTCCCGGGTCCAGATCGCCAGACTGCCCCAGGCCCGCGCCGAACGGAGCCCCGGCGACACCAGTGACGGCGTCGGCGTCGGGAAAGATGACCTCACCGGCGACGCCGTCGCCGTCGAGTTCGCGGTCGCGCTGGGCGACGTCCCAGCCACCCGCGATGCCGTCTCCGTGTTCGTCGAACCACGCTTGCGCGAACTCCTCGTCGATGAAGTCGCCGGACTGCGCCGCGGCGGCAATTTTCTCGGCGAGGAACGTCTCGAAGTCCTCCCGGTATTCCGGGTCGATGTACTCGCGATACTGCTCGGTGGGCAGCTCGGCGTGGGTGTCTGCGGAGATGATCAAATAAGGCTCCACGGTGATCCTTTCGCTACCAGGCACGAATCGGGTCGGGCTCGAAGACGGTGCTGCTCGCATCGGCGGGCGCGGCCACCAAGGGCTCGGCAACCTCCGCCACCGTCGGGCCGATTCGCTCGACCAGCGGCGCCAACGCGTCGAGGTCGAAACCGTAGACGGTCGCCGCATTCCCGCCCACGATGGCCGCCACCTCGTCAGCCGGCACACCGCTGAAGGTGTAGCGCAAGGCTTCTCGGGTGTACGGAGCGGTGCCCTCCAGGTGCGGGTAGTCGCTGCCCCACATGATCCTCTCGACGCCGATCCGGTGGCGCTCGGCGCACTCGACGGGCCGCATGAAGCTGGCGCCGACGTAACACTGGCGGGACCAAAACTCGCTGGGCCGCAGGCTCAGCGAGCCGGCGGTGGGCCCGGCGAAGCGAGCGATCGCCGAGTTCGCCCGCCCGTAACGGGCCGCCGCCACGTCGAGCGAATCGAGGGTTGCCGGTATCCAACCGGCGCCCTGCTCGGTGAAGACGACCGTGAGGTCCGGATGACGATCCAGTGCGCCGCTAAAGATCAGGTGCCATAGCGCCCGGTGCGCAAACCAATGCGTCTCATACACCCATACGGCGAACGAGCTGCCCCATCCGTCCGTGGGGTTCGGTCCGGCGTTGCCGCCGTGGTGGTTGACCACCAGGCCCGCCTCCGCGCACGCCGCCCACAGCGGCTCCCAATGCTCGGCGTAGAGCTGGGGAATGCCTGCGCCGGGCGGGATCCCGGGCAGCAGCACACCGCCGCGCAGGCCCAACTTGGCGATCTGAGCTATCTCGGCGACGGCCTCGTCGAGGTCCCCGAGCAAGATCTGACCCACCCCGGCGCGCCGCTCCGGCGACAACGAACAGAAGTCGGAAAGCCAACGATTGTGCGCACGCAGGCCGGCCCAGCGCAGCTCGAGCTCCCGGGCGTCCACGGGTTGGGGGGCGGCCAGACTCGCCTGGGGAAAGAACGGCGGCACGGTATTGGGGAAGATGACTTCCCCCGCGACGCCTTCGGCATCCAGGTCCGAGTTCCGGCGCGCGCTGTTCCAATTGCGTTCCGCGTCGGCCTCGGTGAGGTCGCCGAACGGATTGACGTATGTCTTTGCCCAGCCGTCGAATTCGTCCCTGTACTGAGGATCGAGGTACTGGCGATAGTCGAGCAAATCAGCGCCGGCGTGGCAGTCGGCCGAGATGACCGTGTACCGGTCCATGGTGCGCTATACCCGAGTCGGCTCGGGACGTGGCGCGGCGAGCAGGGCCACGTCGTCGTAGCGCTGGTGCACGTACGGCAGCAGCCATTCCTGCGGCACCCGCTCGGCGATCCGCCCCACCTGGATGGTGCGCCGGCGACACCAGGTGATCGACGTGACCTGGCGGATCACGATGTCGGCCACCGGGTCCAGCGGTGACTCGCCCAATTCCACTGTCCCGTAGATGTTCTCGAGCAGCTCGTAGTGGCGGTGGTATTCGCCGTAGACCAGGTGGGGGTCGGTGATGCCGCTGCCGTCGGGGGCACGCAGGAACTTGAAGTAGAACTCGGTGTTCACTTGGTCGGGCGGCAGCTCGGCGGCGCCGGTGATCTGACCGGTCACCTTGATGAGCTGATAGCCCAGCCGGTCGACGACGGCGGCGACGCGATCGCCGTCGCGCTCCACCTCGATGCGGGCCAGTTTCTTTGGCTCACCGAATGTTTCGCGCCCGCCCGTGACCGACTGTTCGGTCGACTGGGGCATGAAGAGCGGATAGTCGCCCGCGAGGTCGCCGTGCCGCGCGGTCACCGAGAACACCGCGGACCCGAACGGCGGCCTGCCTTCGATTTGGACGCGCTGGAGCTGAACCCGCACCAGCGGTTCGGCCGCCGGCTCCAACGGCTTGGGCAGCACGGCCGCGACGATCTCCGGATCGGTGAGGTAGGTGACGGTGATCGCCTCGGTGGCGATGGGCGCCTTGGTGGCATCGATCTCGTGGTCGACTTGCGCCTCGGGTGCGCGAGGACCATAGCGAATTTCGTTGGCGCTCAACGTGTTCCTCCTTCGGTTTTCTCGGCATGCCGGCCGAGGACGTCAACCAGGTAGTCCGGCTCGCCGCGGGCGAGGATCGATGCCGCCTTCTTGCTGACGACTTGATCGGCCGGTGTGGGCGGCCCCATCATCCAGAAGCGGTCCGCCCTAATCCCGTCCACGACGAGGTCGGCGACCGTCTCGAGCGGGGTGAACTCGACATGTGCGCCGGCGGCCTCGAAGCGGGCCACGACCTTTTCCAGTGTCTGGTCGGGCGTGCGGCGTTCCTGCGTCGCGGCGTAGCGCTCCGGGCGGTGTCGCCACGACTCCCAGATGCCGGTGTTCAGAAAGCCGCCGGGGAAGAGGACGTGCGCCCGCACCTCCGTCCCGGTCATCTCCAGGTGGGTGTAGAGGCTTTCGGTCAGGCAGAGCACCGCGGCCTTGGTCATCGGGTAGACGGCCGTGGCCGGGCCGCCCATGGCCCCGCGGGCGATCGGCGCGAATCCCCCGTTGCCCGAGCAGGTGTTGACCACGTGCCCGTCGCCCTGTTCGAGCAGGATCGGCACGAAAGCCTTGATGCCATGGATGACGCCGAGCACGTTGACGTCGATCCCCCAGCGCCAGTCGGCCAGGTCGTGCTCCCACATGTAGCCCTCGGAGACCCCGCCGGTGCCGGCGTTGTTGCAGACGACGTGCACCGCGCCGAAGCGATCGAGCGCCTCCTTGGCCAGCGACTCGACCGAGGAATAGTCGGTGACGTCGGTGACCACGCCGACTGCCTCGATGCCCTCGTCCACGAGCGCCCGGGTTGCCTCGTCCAGCGGTTCGGCGAGGACGTCGGCCAGCACCACCTTCATGCCCTCTTGGCCGAAGCGCCTGCCCATGGCCTGGCCGATGCCACCGGCTCCCCCGGTTACAACGGCGGTCTTGCCTCGAAGGTCAGACATTGTGGTCATGGTCACATGGTCGCGCATGCCACCGCAAGACGTCGCATTATGCGACCATAGGTTTCATGGCTCCGCGTCCCTCCCCCCAGACCGAGCGGGTGGTGAACCTGTTCGAACACCTGGCGGGTGATGGCAGCGGGGGGATGACATTGGCCCAGGTTTCGCGCCAATTGAGCGTCCACAAGGCAAGCTGCCACTCGATGCTGTCCGAACTGCTCCGCGCCGGCTGGCTGCTGCGCGACCCGGTTCGCAAGACCTACCACCTCGGGCCAGCCCTGGTGCGCCTCGGCCGAGAGGCCGCGGGCCGCTATCCCGCTCTGGTGTTGGCCCGCTCCGCGATGGCCGAGCTGTCGGCCGCGACGGGTGCGCACTGCGTTGCCTTTTCGGTGAGTGATGACTACTCGACCGTCGTCGATCAAGTCCGGAGCAGCCGCGGCGGCGGTAACCCGATGCCCGTCGGCACCCAGTTCCCGCACCGGCCGCCGTATGGCGCGTCGACCGTCGCCTGGGCCGGGCCGGAGGCTCGCGAACGCTGGTTGGCCACCCTTCCCGACGACGTGCGCGATCGCTACCGGCAGGCCATCGCCGCCGCCAAGCAACGCGGCTACGCGGTCGGCCTGCACATCCTGCCCGACCTGCGCCTGCGCGAACTGGCACAGATCGTCCGCAGTGCCGAGGTCCGCTCCACCCGGCTGAGCCAGTTGGCGCAGGAATTGACTGACGAGCTGATCCATCAGGAGGAGTGGTTCCCGATCAGCCTGGAGCCGGACCGCACCTACGAGGTGAGCCACATCGACTCCCCGATCTTGGAGGCAGAATCCCGCATCGCCCTGATGCTCAGCCTCGTCCCCAGCGCCGAGCCGATGAGCGGCGCGGCGGTCACCCAGCTCGGCGCGCAGCTCGCCGCTGCGACCCGCCGGCTAAGCGAGGCGTTGACGGCAGAGTCGTCGGTTGGCCACGATGTGGCTGTCCGTCAGCGAGTGGAGTCGCTGATCAGACTCAGGTAACGCATCACCGGGGGCGGTTCTGTCTCGACCGCAACCGGTTTGGACATGCGACCATCGGCGAACGCCGCCCGTAGGTTGGTGCGCGCGGTGTCGACGTCGGTGTCGATCTCGTAGAGCGTGACGAACGAGTCGCCATCGGTTTGCCAACGTCGGGCCGACACGAATCCATCAATTGTCAGCATCTCGGGCACGTGCACCCGATCGTGCCAATTATGGTATTCCTCAACCAGTTCCGCCGATGCCGGCTTGCTCTCGACGAACAGTAGTGACTTCGTCATTTCACGGTTCCCTTTACTGGATCGGCTCGTCGCCGAGGACGGTCGTGCGGAGCATTTCGCGGGCTGAACGGGGGTCGTAGGGAGCCGCGCGATGGAGGACCCCTCGGTTGTCCCAGATGACGGTGTCCCCGACCGACCAGGTGTGGCTGTAGACGTTCGCGGGCACGGTGGCGCGCGCGAGGAGTTCGGCCAAGAGGGCACGCCCTTCGTCGATATCCATTCCGACGACGTAGTCGGCCGAGGCGCCCAGTACCAGTGACTTGCGGCCGCTGCGGTGTGTCCACACCAACGGGTGCTCGTGGGTGCGCCGGGATCGCCACCGCGCCAACTGTTCTGGGGTCGGATCGGGGGTGACGCTCCGTTGTGAGGCTTCCAGGGAGTGCACGACACGTAACGTGCCGAGACGGCGCTTTTCTTCGTCGCTCAGCCTGTCGTAGGCAGCGTATGAGTTGGCGAATTCGGTTTCGCCGCCCCATTCGGCGACTTGCACGGCCGAAAGGACGGTGGCCTTTTGGGGATACTCGTCCCCTAGCGGGGTGCATCCGTCGATATGCCAGTCAAACGTGGCCCGAAGATAGTCCGCCGAGGAGTTCTTCGATTTGTCCAGCGTTATCGGGTATATCCCGGGCACGGGGTGGTGCCCGTCGGAGGAGTGATCGACCTCTCCGAGGCGGCGGCAGAAGGCGACCTGGGTCTCCGGTTGCAGCCGGAGCCCCGGAAAGACCAGAACACCGTTGTGCTCCAACGCATCCAGGATGACCTCACCGACCGGGTCGTCGGAACTGAGGTGAGCCGGATCCAGGCCGGTGACTTCGGCGCCGACGGACTCGCCGAGCTTGGTGATGGTGAGCAGACTCATGAAAATCCCTGCCTGGCCTTCCTTGTGGTCACGCGGATGTCACGGGACCGGTTCGTCGGTGCGGATCATGACCGCATCGGCGGCATCGGTCGGAACGGGCTGGTGCATGACCTCGACCGCCATGGCGACCATAATCAGCGAATAGATCAGGTGCAGCAGGTTGAGCGCATCCTCAGGTAGGTCGTCGAGCGGGAACTTGTCGCAGTAGTCGATGGCCTCTTCGAGGCGCGGGAAGAACGCATCGTAGAACTCGTGCATTTCGGGCATGGTGCTGGCCACCCGCGTGTTCCAGCGCTCGGTCTCGGTGGCCAGGCACCAGATTTGGGCATAGCGCTCCAGCTCGGCGAATGCACTGGGCAGCAGGGCGTCCGGCATGATCAGACCCCCGCCGGCGCCGAAGCTGTTTCGCGTTGGTATGCCTCGACCCAGTCGACGATGACCTTGTGCAGGTGGCGCACCAGGATCTCCTGGTCGTTGAGCGGGAACTCGTCGACAACGCCGTACTCCAGTGCGGCCTGCGTTCCACCGAGCATGCCGGCGTCCTGCAGCGCGAACTCCTTCAGCACCACCGCGGCGACTTCGTGTTCAACGCGTTCCCGGACGGTGCGCGCCGGGTGGAAGTAGGTGTAGGCCTCGAACCGGTGGGTGTTGTACGAAGTCGGCCAGTACCGGTACAGGAGATACCAGCCGCCGTAGATCAATATCTCGGTGTTCGGGAAGATCTGGAAATTGCTGATCCCCCAGGGCTCAATGCCCCCGGGATTGAGGCCGGCTGGGAGCTCCCCGATATCCGGTGTGCGCCACGGGCCGACGAGGCCGCTCTTGGTGGCCCGCTCGATGGGATACATGAACTCCGGCGGTAGCAGCCACCGGCGCCGTCCCGCGGTCGACACCAGCCGATGCGGCCCGTCGAGTTGGAAATGCCCACAGGTGAATCCGGACTTCGGGTCGCGCACCTCCGCCGGCACCTGTTGTGGGTGCAGCGACGGCACGTGGTAGTACTCCTGGAACGCGTCGGCGAAGATCTTCCAGTTGCTGTTGTTTTGCGCCACCCACTCGTAGCGCTCGGTCAACTTGCCGAACGGGTAGTCATCAAGGCCGGTGATCATCGGCCCCAAGAACTCGCGCAGGCTTTGACGCGGTTCGGCATCAAAATTGATGAATATAAAGCCATTCCACACATCGCAATGCACCGGCCGCAATCCGTAGTCCGCGGCGTCGAGGTCGAAGAACTCGTCCGGCTGCTGCACGAATGTCAGCGCACCGTCGAGGCCGTAGCGCCACCCGTGGTACTTGCAGGTGAACTGACGACAGGTCCCGCGCGTCGCTTCACCGGGAAAGTCGTTCCATACCAGCTTGTTTCCCCGGTGGCGGCAGACGTTGTAGAAGGCGCGAATGCGATCGTCGCGGCCCCTGACCAGAATCACCGACGTGCGGGCCACCTCGATCTCCTTGGTGACGTAGCTGCCTACGCGCGGCAACTCCTCGACGCGGGCAACGTTCAGCCACGCCCGTTTGAACACGGCCTCGCGTTCCAGTTCGAAGAACTCCGGCGACGTCGAGTCTCGAAACGAGATGGGGCCGGTCCCCAGCTCGGGATAGTGCTCCGTCCAGGAGCCCTCCGAGGGCCTTCCGGACCGCGTCATCGTGAACCTCCCTGTGTCACCATGCTTTTGAGACCAATCTCGTCACATCACCGCTCCGCCGTTGACGCCCAGCACCTGACCGGTGATGAAGCCCGCCTCGTCGGAACACAGAAAGCCGACCGCCGCGGCGATGTCGGCTCCGGTGCCCAGATGGCCCATCGGGATATTCCTGACGATCTCCGCGTTGGACTTCACAAATCCCGCCTCCTGCGCCTGGAGCTGCATCGGTGTTTCGATGCCCGACGGCGGGATGTTGTTGACGGTGATCCCGTGCATTGCGTATTCGCGGGCCAGCGATTTGGTGAGGGTGATGACCGCACCCTTCGACGCCGCGTAGTGGGCGGCGAACGGCGATCCACGCTGGGCGCTCGACGACGAGATCATCACGATCCGGCCCCATTTCGCGGCGACCATGTCGGGAATAGCCACTTGGCAGCAGTGAAAGGTGCCCGTCAGGTTGACGTCGATGATCTTGGCCCATGACTCGACGGTGATCTCGGTGAACGGGGAGTGCCCGAACATGCCCGCACTCGTCACCAGGATCGAGACCGGACCCAGCTCACTGCGCACCTTGGCGAACGCCTGCTCAACGGCGCCCCGGTCGGTGACGTCGGCGCCGACTCCGATGGCCGTCACCCCCGCCGCACGCAAATCCTCGGTGACGCGTTGCGCCGCTTGCTCGTTGACGTCGAGAACCGCGACATGGTGGCCGCGCCGGCCCAGCTCGTGGCACGTCGACTCGCCCATGCCCGATGCGCCCCCGGTGACAACGCAGACCCTGTTCACTCGTACACCACCCGCACCGTGGGACTAGTCGGCAGTGCCTGACAGGTCAGCACCCAGCCCTCCTCCACCTCGTCATCTTCAAGTGCGTCGTTGTTGATCATCCGGGCGCAGCCTTCGGTCAAGCGGGCCATGCACGTTCCGCAGTTCCCGACTTCGCACGACGAGGGCGGGTTCAGGCCCGCCATGCGGGCCGTCTGCAGCAACGTGTCGCCGGGACAGTAGGTCACCGTGGCGGTGCGCCGGTCGAGCTCGATGGTCACCTCTGTTGTGACGACGTCGGCATCGGTCGGCTGCACCGTAGCGCGGGAGTCTTGCATCGTTCGCCACAGTATCAACTACTTGCGATTAATCTCAAGTACTAGAGACATGAATCAGCTCTCGATGTTGTCTTTGAACAACTCGTGGCCGGTGCCCTTTTCGACCACCCTCGCGAGCAGTTCACGCAGGGTTTCCTGCTCCTCGCCGCTGAGTACGCCGAAGACCTCCGCGTGTGCGGTCAGGGCGTCACCCAGCACCTTCGCCACGACGTCGCGTCCTTCGTCGGTGAGATAGGCCTGCAGAATGCGCTTGTGTTGGGGGTCCTGCTTGCGTTCAACCAGGCCGCGGCGCTCGAGCGCGGTGAGAGCCAGTTGAACACCCTGCGGGCTGATCAGCAGACGTCGGGCGAGTTCGGCGCCCGATAGCCCGGGTTCGTTGGAGAGCTGACGCAGCACACCGATCTGGGCCGTGCTAACACCGTGGCTGCTGATCGCGTCGTTCACGCTGGTCAGCGAGAAGTAGAACGCCTGCTTGAGCAACCATAGGAGGTTTTCGGTGAGTTCCATGCCGGTCTCCTTGTCGCGAATCACGCGGCCAGCTCTTTGAAAATCCGGCCGTCCTTCATGACGAAGGAGACGTCCAGCGTGGTGGCGATGTCCTGAGACGGATCACCCGGTACGGCGATGATGTCGGCGAGGTAACCCGGCGCCAGCCGGCCCAACTCGTGGTCGGCCTCGACGAGTTCGGCCGCCACGACCGTCGCGGCCCGGATCGCTTGCATGGGGGTCATGCCGCGCGCCACCAGCGCCCCCAGCTCCTTGGCGTTCTGGCCGTGCGGGATCGCCGGCGCGTCGGTGCCGCACGCGATCCGCACTCCGGCCGCAATTGCTTTAGGCAGCATCGCCTTTGCGCGGGGAAAGACCTCCTCGGCTTTCTTCCGGAGTTCCGGCGCTATCCGGTCGATCGCCATCGCCTCCGTCAGATAGGTGGTGGAAACCAGGAAGGTACCGTGGTCGACCATCATCTGGATCGTCTCGTCGGTGGCCAGAAACCCGTGTTCGATGCAGTCGATCCCGGCGCGAATGCATGCGCGGATCGCGGTGTCGCCGACGGCGTGCGCGGCGACCCGCACCCCGGCGCGGTGGGCCTCGTCGGCGATCGCGGCGAACTCCGCATCGGAATACTGCTGGGCGCCCGGGGCGGTGCTGTGCGACATGACGCCCCCCGACGCCGAGACCTTGATCAGCTTGGCGCCGTGGCGAATCTGGTAGCGGACGCAGGCGATGACGTCGGGCACACCGTTGGCGATGCCCTCGGCGATGGACAGCGGCATGATCCCGGGTGCCAGCCGTTGAAACACCGTCGGGTCCAGGTGCCCGCCGTAAGGGGTGACGGCATGTCCCGCGGGATAGATGCGGGGGCCGACGTGCCAGCCCTGGTCGATGGCACGCTGCAGCGCGACGTCGAGCAGGTAGCCGCCGGTCTTGACCATGAGCCCGAGGTTGCGCACGGTGGTGAAGCCGGCTTCCAGCGTGGTGCGCGCGTTCACCGCGCCCCGCAGTGTGCGATACGCAGGATCGTCCTGCACGCCGTGCATCGGCGCCGGGAGGCCCTCGGGCCCGCCGGGGCCGCCGATCAGCAAGTTGAGTTCCATGTCCATCAGGCCCGGTAGGAGCGTGACGTCCCCAAGCTCCACCACCGTGGCCGGATCCGGCTGTGGCCCTTCGGGATTGACAGCGCTGATGCGCTGCCCGTCGATCACCACGACCGCCGGGGAGCGCACCCGACCGGCGTCGACGTCAGCCCAGCGCGCTGCCCGAAGGACGGTCGTCACGGCACGGGCTCGGAGACGCAGTCCAGGGTGGAAGCACCGGAATCGGGAACGCGGGGCTGCTTCCAGCACTCCACCGGGAATGACACCATGATCATCGAATACAGCAGGTGCATCAGGTTGAGGACGTCGTCCGGCAAGTCGTCGAGGGGGAACTTGTCGCAGAAAGCCAGGGCCTCTTCGGCGCGCGGGGTGATCGCGTCGTAAAAGGCTTTCATCTCGGTCATGGAGCTGGCCAGCCTCTTGGCGTAGCGCTCGGGTTCGGTGGGCAGGCACCACCCCGCAAATGGCTCGAGGTCGGCGAATTCCGTTGGCAGCATGGCGGACACCGCGTTCACACTCCCGCCTTGGTTCGTTGATACTCGTCGATCCAGGCCGCGGTCTCCTTGTGCAGGTGGCGCAACAGTATTTCCTGGTCGTTGAGCAGAAACTCGTCGATCGCCCGTGACTCGATCATGCTTTGGGTCGCCTCCAGCGTGTTGGCGTCCTGCAGTCCGTATTCCTTGAACGTCACCGCCGCCAGTTCCTGCGCGACGCGGTCACGGGGGGTGCGTGGCTGCGGGAAGTACAGCGTCCCCTCGAACACGTGGGTGTTATACGACGTCGGCCAGTAGTGGTAGGTCAGATACCAGCCTTGACCCCAGAACAGCATGACGAAGTTGGGAAACAGCTGGAACGAATCCAGGCCCCACGGATCGCATTTCGCGGGATTGAGCCCCGTCGGCATCTCCCCTAGGTCGGGCTTCTCCCAGGGCCCGAACAGCCCACTGCGGCAGATGTCGTCGATGGGCTTGCGCATCTCGTCCGGCATCTCCCAGGCCCGCACCCCCGAGGTGCTGACCAACCGGTGCGGACCGTCCAGGCGATAGTGCGGCGCCTCGAAACCGGCCTCGGCGGCCGCCTTGGAGTAGGCGGTCGGCGACTGGTTCGCGTGCAGCACCGGCGCGTGGTAGAACTCCTGGAACGCGTCCATGTACAGCTTCCAATTCGCCTTCACCTGCGACCTGTAGTGCCACCGCGACGTCAGCTCGCCGAACGGGTAGCCCTCCAGCGCTGTCACCATCGGGCCCAGGAATTCGCGTAGCGATTGTTCCGGCTGCTTCGCGAAGTTGATGAAAATGAAGCCTTCCCAGACATCGCAGTGCACCGGCACCAGCCCGTACCGGCTCTTGTCGAGGTCGAAGAATTCCTCCTCCTGTTGGACGAACGTCAGGTTGCCATCCAGGTCGTAGCGCCACGCGTGGTACTTGCAGGTGAATTGGCGGCAGACGCCGCTGGTCTCCTCCAGCGGCATGTCGTTCCAGACCAGCTTGTTGCCGCGGTGCCGGCAGATGTTGTGGAACGCGTTGACCTCTCCAGAAGCGTTGCGCACCAGGATGACCGACGTGTTGGCTACCTTGAGCTCCTTGGTGAAATAGCTGCCCTTACGCGGAAGCTGTTCCACCCGGCCGACATTCAGCCACGCGCGTTTGAATATCGCCGCCCGCTCCAATTCGTAGATCTCCGGGCTGATGGAGTCTTCGTAGGACACCGGCTCGGTGCCCAGTTCCGGGTAATGCTGGGTCCAGCTGCCCTCGGCGGGCTTGGGGAAGCGAGCCACAACCTCTCCTGTCCGTAGGAGTCCGTCGGGCCGACGGTATATGCTGATTACCCGAATCGCAAGTAGTTGATACTCGGCAGACGAAGGGTCCTGGGATCGTGGCCATGCCCGACATCCATGCCCTGGTCATGGGGCGGTCCTTCTTGGAGGGTCCGCGTTGGCACGATGGGGCGCTATACGTCTCGGACATGCACGGTGACGCCGTGCTGCGCGTCGGCGAAGACGGCGAAGTTCGCACCGTGGTCGAGCTGGAGCAGCCGTCGGGGCTGGGCTGGCTCCCTGACGGCTCGATGTTGATCACCTCGATGGCACGTCGCCACGTGATGCGCTTCGACGGTTCGGATCTCGCCGTCCACGCAGACTTGAGCCCGCTCGCATCACACGAAATCAACGACATGTGCGTCGACCGCCACGGCCATGCCTTCGTTGGCCAGTTCGGCTACGACTACGCGGCGGGCGACGAGCCGGTGGCAGCCGCCCTGTTGCGTGTCGACCCGGACGGCTCGTCTCGCGAAGTGGCCGAGGATCTCCAATTCGCCAATGGCATGGCGATCACCGCCGACGGGTCGACGCTGCTGGTGGCGGAGAGTTTCGGACGTCGCATCACCGGATTCGACCTGGCGGACGACGGCTCGCTTGATAACCGCCGAGTGTGGGCCGAGCTCGAGGATTTTCCCGACGGCATCGCCATCGATGAAGACGATGGCGTCTGGGTGGCCAGCCCGGCGTTTGACCGGTTCGTCCGCGTGGTTGCCGGTGGCGCGGTGACGACAACCATCGACACGCCGGGTCGCCACGCGATCGCGTGCGAGTTGGGCGGTGCCAACGGGCGCACGCTGTTCATGCTCACGGCCACCACCCTGGGTCAGCGTGCCGAGTCGCAGACCGCGATGGGCGCCGCCATCGAGACGGCGCGCGTCTAGAACCAGCCCCGCCGTCCGACCACGTATTTTCCTGTGCGCGAACGGATTAGCACTGGAGTAGTCACACCGCCGTGGTGCCGCCGTCGACCATCAACTCCATACCATTGACATAGCTCGAGTCGTCCGAGGCGAGAAACAATGCGACCGATGCAATCTCCTCAGGGCTGCCCATCTTTCCCCGCGGGATCATTGCCTCAAACTGTGCCTTGGTCTCCTCGTCGAACAACTGCTCCTGTATCGGCGTGGCGACTTGGCCCGGCGTCAGCACGTTGACCCGAATCCTCCTGTCTTTCAACTCGTTCAACCAGACGCGGGCGTAGGCATGCAGCACAGCTTTGCTCGCCGCATACACGCTCCAGTGAGGAAAACCCTTCACCGACGCGATCGACCCGGTCATGAAGATCGAGCCACCGTCGTTGAAAAGCGGCAATGCCTTCTGCACCGTGAAGAGCGTGCCACGCGCGTTCAGCCCGAAAGTCGCGTCGAATTGCTGCTCCGTGATCTCGCCGAGCTTGCCCTCCACGCCCATCCCCGCGCTCACCCACAACACGTCGACGGCGCCCTTTTCCCGCCTGACCGCGTCGAACAACCGGTCCAGATCGTCCAGGTTGGCCGAATCCGCTTGCACGCCCGTCACATTCCGGCCGATCAGCTCGACGGCTTCATCCAGCGCTTCCTGCCGCCGACCCGAGATGAAGACGTGAGCGCCCTCTTCAACGAACAACTTGGCACCGGCCAGCGCCATGCCGCTTGATCCCCCCGTGATCACCGCTATCTTGCCGTCAAGCTTTCCCATCATTACCCCATCGATCGATTACTGGCTGGCGAAGTCCAGCATCTGGTCAAGGCTGGAAAACATTGCGAAGGCATCCACGATTCCCAAATGCACCGGCTCGTAGTAGAACGTGCTGAGCGTGCTGGCGTTCAGCCGCACCCGTCTGGTCGCCGTCGCAGCGACGGTCCACAGCAGCACCGGATCGAGGTAACGCGTCATCTGCGGCGGGTAGGGCTGGTCCTTGCCCGGATAGGTGCTGTGCATATCGACCGGCGTGACGAATCGATCGCCGACCCACAGCGTGTCGTAGCCAAGGTCCTCGAGCCCGCGGCAGAACGCGCTCAGACCAGTGGCGCTGCTGATAGCGGGCCCGACGATGGGAGTGCGAAACCGAGCATCATAGCAAATCCTCTCGGTGATTCATCAACCATTCTTTGGGCGCACTGAGCCCCTGTGGGTTCACGGCTTAGCTAGGAACCGCGGCGGCGAGGGCGAAGTCGAAGTTCCCCACTCCGTGACGCGCGAGACCCATCACGACCAGGCCCGTTCCCTCCAGCCAGTGCGCCATGTCCAAGCCGCCGACGTCCAGCGGCCGCAGCCCGAGGCTCTCGATGAACTCCGCCAGGCTTGCCTTGGCGCGCGCATCGTCGCCGGCCATGAAGACGTCGAGTGGGCGCCCCTGGGCCAGGACGACGCCGAAGACGGTGTTGAATGCCTTCACCACGCTGGCGCTGGCCGGGGCCGTCTTGGCAACTTGCTGCGCGATCGAGGTGCCCTCCGGGATGGCCAGCCCGTCGGCCGCGGCGTTGAAGGGGTTGCTGATGTCGACGATGACCTTGCCCGCGAGCGCGTCTCCATATTGGGCGACGACCGGAACGACGTTGGCGTACAACAGGGCAACGACGACGATGTCCCCGGTCGGGACGGCGCCGAACGCACCCGTCGTGGCGCCGCCGCCGAGGGCCTTGGCCAGGTCAGCGGCCTTGGCCGGATCCCGGCCGATGACCTCGACGCTGTTGCCGCCCGCTACCGCCAGCGCGCCGATGGCGCGGGCCATGTTCCCGGTGCCGATGATGCTGATGCTGCTCATGAGGTGTCCTGTCCTAGTTGACGGTCGGAAAGGTTGACGTCTCAACCTTAAAGAAGCTTTGTTGATGCGTCAACCAATCGCTAAGATGGACGCCGATGGAACCGAACTGGCTGACCCCGCGTGAAGACCGCGCCTGGCGGGCCTTCCAGCACGCGCATCACCAGCTCACCGTGCACCTGAACCGGGGCCTGCAGCAATCGGGCCTCTCCGCTGCCGACTACCAGATCCTGGCGGTGCTCTCGGAGCACGACGGGGACCGCATGCCCGCGCACGACCTGTGCAACACACTGGGCTGGGAGAAAAGCCGGGTCTCCCACCAGGTGCGGCGCATGCAGGAGGACGGGCTGATCTGCCGCGAGCCCAACCCCGACGACGCCCGCAGCACCATGGTCCGCCTGCTGCCGGCCGGCCGCGCCGCTATCGAGAAAGCGGCGCCCCGGCACGTGGAGGACGTCCGCCGCAAATTCATCGATCTGCTTTCCCCCGCGGAGCTCGACATGCTCGCCGCCCTCAACGAACGCGTCCTGCATCACCTGGCCAACGACGAAGACTCCGCCGACGGCGAGGGCTCAGGACACGAACCCCCGGCCCCCAAGCCATAGCGGGGGCTCCTGGCCGTTGTACATGCTCTTGGGCCGCCATCGCTGTCGGCGGAGCAGACGATCGGCGTGGTGCTCGGCAACGTCCTTGAGGTACTCGACGTCGTCGCTGGTCCACGGATGCTGGCCGGTCCCGTCCAACCACCACCTCGGTTGGCCGTCCTGCTCATACCGGGTTATCCGGTAACGCCCGGCGACGTGCCTACCCTTGGCGTCAATCTCCCAATCCAGCAGTCGTGGGCGGAGGGCATCGGGCGTTGACTGGAGAGATTCCCAGGGGTGGGTTATGCGGATCTCGACGAACTCGCCACCCATGAATCAACCCTAATCGAATTGAGCCAGGCCGCATCGGATCAAATTCGAAGCGACTGGTGTTGAACAACTTGACCGCGTCCTGTGACTCGGCACTGGTGCATCAACGAAGGCGCAGCTGGCAGGTTGCGCTGATGTTTAGGTTGGAATCATGAGCGACCTGCAGTCCCAATTTTCGGCCCTGAAGCGAACCGCCGATCCGGACATCGCAGGCGCTGTCGCGCGGCTGATCGAGCACGGCGAAGATCACGAGCTCAATCGAATCAACGCCCTGGACTTCTCCAAGCGCACGGGCTTCGACGAAGAGAAGGTGATTTCCGGCTTCCTGCACGCCTCGCGGCTTGGTCTGTTCGATCTCACCTGGAATGTGCTTTGTCCCGGTTGCAGCGGCGTGCTGGACGCGCACGACACGCTGAAATCGCTGCGTGATGACGACTATCGCTGCGGATTATGCGCGTGCGGCTATGAGCCCTCCGTCGACGAGCAGGTCGAGGTGGCGTTTACGGTCAGCCCTAAGGTCAGGCGGATTGGCGCGCACGATCCCAACACGCTCCCGTTATGGGATTACTACAAGCAGGTGTTCTGGAGTTCGGGCATCGATCTCGGCGAGGACTCTTTTGCCTCGCTGTCCGGGGAAGCGACGTTGGATGCGATGGAGCTGGCCGCCGGCGAAAAGGCTGTGCTGTCGTTGGAGCTTCCGCCCCAATTCATCATCGTTTTCGAGCCGGTGACGCATTCCGCACATTTCATCGACGTCCAGGGCGAGCCGACCGAGGAAACTCAGCAGCTCGGGCTGACCTTCAACAAGGCGCATCCGCCGACCGAGTCGATCACGTTGCGACCGGGTCCGTTGCGGCTCGCGCTCGACAATCGGTGCAGCGTGCGGACACTGCCCACCGTCTTTGTCGCCGACGCGCTGCACGATGTTCTGGCCAAGCGCAGGCCGTTCCTCACCGCCAAGCGGATGCTGTCGAACCAGACGTTTCGCGATGTGTTCAAGGCCGACAACCTCACCATCGATCAGCGCCTCAAAATCACCTCGTTGACCTTTTTGTTCACCGACCTCAAGGGTTCGACCGCGCTTTATGAGCGGGTCGGCGACCTTGCCGCTTTTGACTTGGTGCGCGCGCATTTTCACGCGCTTCTGGAAATCATCGCGGCCGAAAAGGGCGCCGTGGTCAAGACCATCGGGGACGCGGTGATGGCGACCTTTGTCCAGCCGGACCACGCGCTCGCCGCGGCCTTGCGGATGCGGGCCGCGATGGACAAGCTCAATGCCGAGCGCGGCAGGACCGACCTGATCGTGAAGATCGGCATCCATGAGGGGCCGTGTCTCGCAGTGATGCTGAACGAGCGGCAGGACTATTTCGGCCAGACCGTCAACATCGCGGCGCGGGTGCAGAGCCTGTCGACGGCGCAGGAGATCCACATCACCGGTCCAGTGATCGACGCGCCCGGCGTCGCCGCCATCCTGGAGAAGGAGTCGATCCGACCGGTTCGGAAGGAGGCCGCCCTGCGCGGCATCGCCGACAAGATGGTTGTGTACGAGATTCCATAGCTCTCGAGCGCTAGTAGCCATTTGGTCTGTAAGCGGCTCGCTGTGATCGACGAGGCCCTGGGCCTATCGTGAGGCGATGTCGATAGCCCGGCGCGAACGTTCCGCCATCGTCGAAATCATGCGGGCGGTGGGACCGGATGCTCCCACCCTGTGCGAGGGGTGGACCACCCGCGACCTTGCCGCGCACCTGATCGTGCGCGAACGCCGCCCTGATGCGTTGCCCGGCCTCGTGTTCGGGCCGCTGGCGCCACACACCGCGCGCGTGCAAGACCGGTTGGCCGCCTCCACGACGTACGAGGACCTGGTCGAACTGCTTGCCTCCGGTCCGCCGGTTCTTTCGCTGTTCAAGGTGCTCGACCCGCTGGCAAGTATCCACGAGATGTTCGTCCATCACGAGGACCTCCGCCGTGCTCAAACCGGCTGGAAACCAAGGGAACTCGATGCAAAAACCACTGCCGCGGTGAGGCGGCGCATCCCTTGGGTCAGCCGGGTCGGGCTGTCGAAATCAATGGCAGCGCTGCCCGCGCGACTGACGCTGAACACCCCCGACGGTCGGACGGTGGTTGCGGTCGGTAGCGGTTCGCCGATAACCGTCACTGGCGAACCGCAAGAACTGTTGCTCTTCGCGTTCGGACGCAACGCTGTTCACGTCGACTTCAGCGGGGACGACGACGTAACTGCCGCGGTGCGGGCCGCCAAGCGGGGCTTTTGAACGGTGCCCGCGTGATGTCTTGCGGTTGCTAGCCGCTTACCGGTGAACGACACGGACGCGATTTGATATCACTTCAAATACGCCATCTTTTAACAACAGTCACGTTGTTAACATCACGCGATGGACTTGTCGGCGTGTCTAAACCTCCGGCGGCCGCGCCCAATTTCCCGGCGCGACGTATTGCGCTGCGCCATCGCCATGTCTGCACTGCCGGCGGTGTACGCGGCATCGGCAAGTGTCGCCGTGCCGACGGCGGCTGCCATTCCCACGGCGGCTGCCGCCACTCCTAAGCTGATCGACTTCGCCATGCGCCAAGTCCCCGCGGAGCAGATTCGAGCTGCCGGCTACGCAGGGGTCATCAACTACGTGTCGCTGTCGCGTCCCGGCTCGGCCATGGGCGCCAAGCCGATCACACGGTCTTATGCCGAGCAGCTCACCGCTGCCGGGCTGATGATCGTCAGCAATTACCAGTACGGCAAGCCAGGGGGGACAGCACCATCGGACTTCAGGCGCGGGTTCGAGGGCGGCGTCGCTGACGCTCGCACCGCCTGGAAGCTGCACACCGCGGCGGGCGGCGGTCAGAGTGCCCCGATCTTCTTCAGCGTCGACGAGGATATAAATCACGACACCTGGAACAATTTGGCGCTCAAGTGGTTTCGCGGAATCAATTCGGTGCTGGGAGTGCAGCGCACCGGCGTCTACGGCGGTCTCGATGTCTGCAAATGGGCCGCCGAGGACGGCGTCATAGGCAATTCGCGGACCCCCGGCCGCCGGTGGGCGTGGCAGACGAAGGCCTGGTCCCACGGTCAGGTCGACCCCGCCGCGGTTCTCTACCAACGGGTGGTGAGCACGGCGTCAAACCCTGGCCCAGTAGTCGGCGGACTCGAAGTCGACGTCAATGACGTACTTGCCGACGATTGCGGTCAGTGGAACCTGCATCCCTGAGCCCGGCGCTTTGTCTGCGATCGTCAAGGAGCCTTGACTGACGATATGGTCGTATGTGACGATTTCGTCACCCGAAGATGGTGCAGCCACCGCGGCGCGGTAGGCGCAGCACCCTCGTCCTGTCCGTGCCTCGCGGGCAGGGCATCGACCTGAACAATTAAGGCGATCTGTGTTGCACCGACCTCGCGACATTCCGTCGTACCGGCCTGACGTCTACAGCACATCGGCCATCCTCGACCCTTACCCGCATTACCGGACTCTGCGGAGCCTTGGTCCGCTCGTCTGGCTGCCTCGCCGCCGGATGGTTGCTCTCCCCCGCTACGCCGAGTGCAAGGCCACCCTGCGAGCCGACGATTTGTACCTCTCCGGACATGGTGTCGCCGCCAACGCGGCGGCCAACCGGTTGTCCCGCGGCACCACGCTCAACAGCGACGGGGCCGACCACGACCGGCGCCGCAAGCTCGTTGCCCACCGCCTGATGCCCAGAGCGCTGCGCGCAGTCACTGCCTCTGTGGAAGACGCGGCGGGCGCCATCGTCGACCTCGCGCTCACCAGGCGCCGGGTCGACGGTGTCGCCGATCTAGCGACAGTGCTGCCGCTCGCTGTGGTCCCGGATCTGGTCGGCTGGCCGCAGGACCAACGCGAGCACCTGATTCCTTGGGCCGCAGCGACCTTCGACTTCCTTGGACCGCTTAACCATCAGGCGATCCGAGCCATTCCGCGCAGCATGCAGATGCTGCGCTTCGCGCGTGCTGTAGTGCGTGACCGAAACGTCCTGCCCGGCAGCATGGCTCACGAACTCTTGACTGCTGTCGATGAAGGCAATCTGTCGTTCGAGGACGTGCCGCCCCTCATAATTGACTACATTGCGCCGTCCTTGGACACCACCATCAGCGCGATCTCCAGCGCGATCTACCTGTTCGCGACCCACCCCGATCAGTGGGAAATGCTCAGGGCAGAACCAGAATTGCTGTCGAACGCGATCAACGAGGTGGTCCGGTACGAATCGCCGGTGCGGGCGTTCACGCGGAAGACCGCCCGCAATACCTCAATAGCCGGAACGAACATCCGTGCCGGAACCCGATTACTGGTGCTGTACGCCTCGGCCAACCGCGACGAACGCGAATGGGAGAACTCGGAGGTGTTCGACATCCGCCGTGACGCCGGACGGCACATCGGGTTCGGCAACGGTGCTCATGCCTGCGCCGGCCAGGGTCTGGCCAGGATGGAGACCGCCGCCATCCTCTCCGCAATGCTCGAACGCGTCAAGCGCATCGAGGTCGACGGCACGCCAAAGTGGGGAGTCAACAACGTAATTCGCCGCCTCGAACGGCTGCCGGTCACGCTGATCCCGGCGTGACCTACCGGTCACGACGGTTGGGCGCAGAGGTCCGGCCGCGTCAGCTCGAGATACCAAACCAGTGCGGTGCCCGAGCCGTACGCGTTGGCACTGGAAATCGCCAGGTCGCCGGTGCAGAATGCGTGAATGTCTAATACCCGGACCGCCCTGCGGATCTGCCCCTTGTGCGAGGCCACCTGCGGCCTGTCATTGGCCATCGTCGACGGCCGGGTGGTGGGCGCTCGCGGCGACCGTGATGACGTGTTCAGCGGTGGCTTCATCTGCCCGAAGGGCGCGAGCTTCGCCGAATTGGACAACGATCCCGACCGGCTGTCTGGGCCGCTGGTCCGGCGTGACGGGGTGCTGACCGAAACCACCTGGGATGAGGCCTACGCGGTCGTCGCGGACCGCCTGGGTGAGGTCATTCGCGAGCACGGCGGCCCATCCGTCGGCGTCTACTTCGGTAATCCGAGCGCACACACCATCGCGGGAAGCTTGTACGCGCCGTTGGTAGTTCGCGGCCTTGGCACCAGGCAGGTATACAGCGCAAGCACGCTCGATCAGATGCCCAAGCACGTCGCGCTCGGCCTCATGTTCGGCAGCCCGGTCGCGTTCACGGTGCCCGATCTCGACCGCACCGATTATCTGGTCATCGTCGGCGCCAATCCCTTAGTGTCCAACGGCAGTTTGGCCACTGCCCCCGACTTTCCCGGTAAGCTGCGGGCGTTGCGCAAACGCGGGGGCAAGCTCGTCGTCATCGATCCCGCCCGCACCCGCACGGCCGAGCTGGCTGACCGCCACCTCGCACCGCGGCCCGGCACCGACGCCGTCTTGCTGTTCGCCATCGTGCACGTGCTTTTCGAAGAGGGCCTCGTCGAACCGAAGTTCGGTGGAATCGAGCAATACGTCAACGGCGTCGACGAAATTCGCGCGCTAGCCGAGGAATTCGCGCCGGAAGCTGTCGCTACGCACTGCGGGATATCCGCCGATGACATTCGCGTGCTGGCCCGCGAGATCGCGGCGGCGCCGACCGCGGCTGTGTATGGGCGAATCGGTACCTCCACAGTGGAATTCGGCACAGTTGCCAGCTGGTTGGTAGACGTAATCAACATCCTGACCGGAAACCTCGACCGACCCGGTGGAGCCATGTTCCCCCTCGGCGCGACGGCGCCCGCGCCCCGGCCGCCGAAGCCGGGCCGAGGGTTTCGCATCGGGCGTTGGCACAGCCGTGTCTCGGGCCACCCGGAGGTGCTGTCCGAGCTTCCCGCCGCGGCGCTCGCCGAGGAGATCGACACCCCGGGTGAGGGCCAGATTAAGGCGATGATCACGATCGCCGGAAACCCCGTGCTGTCCGCGCCCGACGGCGATCGGCTCGACCGCGCGCTCGACGGCATTGACTTCATGCTCAGCATCGACCCCTACCTCAACGAGACCACCCGTCACGCCGACGTGATCCTGCCGCCGCCTCCGCCCGCGCAGAGCGCCCATTACGATTTCGCGCTCAATAATCTTGCGGTGCACAACAATGCGCGCTATTCACCGCCAGCACTGCCGCTGGACGGACGGCCCGACGAGCCGGAGATCCTGTCGCGCATCGCGCTGATCTTGTATGGCCTGGCGCCGGACGGCGAAGTGACGCTGGTGGACGATCAGGTGATAGCGACGACGTTGACCAAGGAGGTCGCCGACCCGGACTCTCCCGTCGCCGGCCGGGCGGTCGACGAACTGACCGCGATGCTTGCCCAGGGGCCCGGCTACGAGCGGCGCCTCGACATGATGCTTCGGCTCGGGCGCGAGTTCGATTCGTCCCGTTGGGGTTCGGAGCACCTCGGGCAGCCTCGGTTGCAACGGACCCAAGTCGACCCCGTGCGGCGCCGCCTTAAGCCGCTCCAGGGTAAGCCCGTCGGGGTTGGCGCCGAACGCGTCGCCGTACGGCCCGAGCCGAAGCATCATGTCGAGGCGCCGCTCGTAGCCGGGCCCCTGGGCAAGCATCGCGGTCAGTTCGTCGACC
>NZ_LZKE01000042.1:0-12683 GCF_001672675.1 Mycobacterium sp. E2327 | reverse complement strand
GGTCGACGAACTGACCGCGATGCTTGCCCAGGGGCCCGGCTACGAGCGGCGCCTCGACATGATGCTTCGGCTCGGGCCGTACGGCGACGCGTTCGGCGCCAACCCCGACGGGCTTACCCTGGAGCGGCTTAAGGCGGCGCCGCACGGGGTCGACTTGGGTCCGTTGCAACCGAGGCTGCCCGAGGTGCTCCGAACCCCAACGGGACGAATCGAACTCGCGCCCGAGCCGTTGATCGCCGACGTGGGGCGGCTGCGCGAATCCGTCGGCCGTGCAAACGATCCGTTCATGCTGATCGGCCGGCGCCATCTGCGCTCCAACAACAGCTGGATGCATAACGTGCCCGCGCTGTCGGGCGGCACCAACCGGTGCACATTGCAGATCCACCCTGACGACGCGGCCGATCTCGGGCTCAGCAATATCGCGGTCATCAAGGGCCCGGGCGGCGAACTGATTGCTCCGGTCGAGTTGACCGACCGCATTCGCCGCGGCGTGGTCTCGCTGCCGCACGGATGGGGACACGATCGCGGCGGCACGGGACAGCAGCTCGCTGCAAGCCAGGCCGGTGTCAACGTCAATCAACTCAACGACGGTACGTACCTCGACCCGCTGTCGGGCACCGCTGTGCTCAACGGCATCCCGGTCGACATTTCCCCCGCAATCTGATGAGCAGGCGAGTCAGCGGGAGTTTATTCGCGCCTTAGTTGGGCGCGGGCCAAAGGAGCTGCGATTTCTTGGTGGAGCTAAGGGGACTCGAACCCCTGACCCCCACACTGCCAGTGTGGTGCGCTACCAGCTGCGCCATAGCCCCAAGAAGTTGTGCCCATCGAAGCTACACCACTGTCATCCAGCGTTCAAAGTCGCTGGTCATGCCGGCTCGAGCGCCGTCCGCGTTTCCGGTGACGGCACCCAGGCAACGGCGGCGACCAAAAGAACAATCCCACTGATGCCGAACGCCCAGCCGTAGCTGAGCCGCTCGGCGACCCAGCCGACCACTATCGAGCCGACGATCGCGCCCAGATCCGACGCCATCTGCACCGCGGCCACCGGCGTGCCCGCGCGCGCCTCCCTGCCGAGGATGTCGGCGACGGCGGCCTGCATCGGTGACATGAAGATGCCGGTCGTCACGCCGGACACAAACCCCACGACCATGAACGCGGGCAGCGACGTCGCGACGCCCAGCCCGGCCGTCGCCACCCCGGACGCCGCCAGGCCGACGATCAACAAACGGCGCCGTCCCATCCGGTCCGATAAGTAGCCGCTGGGAATGACGGCTACCGCGTTGCCGGCCGCGAACGCCGCGAGCACCACACCGATGACACCGACGCTCCGGCCCATGACGTCGGAAATGAACAGCGGGACCAGCGCGACGCGGAGCCCGAACGCCGACCAGCCCATCGCGAAATTGGACAACAGCGCCGACCGATACGCACGGAACCCCAACGCCTCTCGGATCGTCACCGTCGATCGTGTCGGCGGCAAGGGCGCGGCCAGCGCGGAATTGCGCAAGCCGTAAAACAGCACCACGGCCACACCCAGCATCGCGGCGCCGTAGACGATGAACGGAGCCGTCAGCCCCCAGCCCGCCGTCAGGGCGCCGACCGCCGGCCCGCCGACCGCGCCGATCATGAACGAGCTGGTGAAAATGCCCGCGATCCGCCCGCGCACGTCGGGCGGGCTGATGTGGATCATCAGCGCCAAGGCCGAGACGTAAAACAGTGTCGACCCCAAGCCGCTCAGCGCGCGGAAAAACAGCAGTTGCCAGTATGCCTGGGAGAACGCGCACGCGGCGGTGGCCAACCCCACGATCAGCAAACCACCGATGTAGATGCGCCGTTCACCCAACCGTTGTGCCAACAGTCCGCTTATCGGTGCGAAACACAGTCGGGTCAACGAGAAGACGGTGACCAAGAAGGTCACCGCTTCGATGCTGACCCCGAATGTACGGGCGAAGGCCGGCATCGCCGGCGAGATAACGCCGTAGCCCAGTGCCACCATGATGTTGGCCCAGCTGAGGATCCAAACTTCGCGCGGCAGGCGTGCAGGACGAGGACCACGCCCCCCCGGGCGGGCAAGGCGGAGGGAAAGGGTCACCCGATGACTTTATTCACCACCTCGCGCGCGGCTTCCTGCACCTCCGCCAAATGCTGCGATCCGTTGAACGATTCCGCGTAAATTTTGTAGACGTCTTCGGTGCCCGACGGCCGCGCAGCAAACCACGCGTTGGCGGTCGTGACCTTGAGCCCGCCCAGTGGTGCGCCGTTGCCGGGGGCGCTGGTCAGTTTGCCGGTGATCGGCTCCCCCGCCAATTCGGTGGCGGTCACCTGCTCGGGCGAAAGCTTGGAAAGCCGCGCCTTCTGTTCGCGGTCGGCGGGCGCGTCGACGCGCGCGTAGAACGGGGTGCCGTACTCGGCCGTCAGCTCCCGGTAACGCTGCGAGGGGCTCAAGCCGGTGACCGCCAGGATCTCGGAGGCGAGCAGCGCCAGGATGATGCCGTCCTTGTCGGTGGTCCACACCGAGCCGTCGCGCCGCAGGAACGACGCCCCCGCCGACTCCTCGCCGCCGAAGCCGATGGTGCCTCCGATAAGCCCGTCGACGAACCACTTGAACCCGACGGGGACCTCGACGAGCTTGCGCCCGATGCCGGCGACCACCCGGTCGATGATCGATGAGCTGACCGCCGTCTTCCCGACGGCGATGCCATCCGGCCACGACGGCCGGTGGGTGTACAAGTAATCGATGGCCACCGCCAGATAGTGATTCGGATTCAGCAGCCCCTCGTCGGGCGTGACGATCCCGTGGCGGTCGGAGTCGGCGTCGTTGCCGGTGGCGATCTGGTAGCGGTCCCGGTTGGCTATTAGCGACGCCATCGCGTCCGGCGAGCTGCAATCCATCCGGATCTTGCCGTCATGGTCGAGGGTCATGAACCGCCACGTCGCATCTACCAGCGGATTGACGACGGTCAGGTCCAGGCCGTGCCGCCGCGCGATCTCGCCCCAGTAGTCCACGCTGGCGCCGCCGAGCGGGTCGGCGCCGATGCGCACCCCGGCCCCGCGGATGGCGGCGACGTCGACCACGCTGGGCAGGTCGTCGACATAGGTGCCGAGGTAGTCGTAGCGCTCGACGCTTCCCAGCGCGCGGGCCAGCGGGACCCGCTGTACGCCCGATCCGGTGCGCAGAATTTCGTTGGCGCGCTTGGCGATTGCATTGGTCGCGTCGGTGTCCGCTGGTCCCCCGTTGGGCGGGTTGTACTTGAAACCCCCGTCGGGCGGCGGGTTGTGCGACGGCGTGACGACGATCCCGTCGGCCAGGCCGTCGGTGCGGCCGCGGTTGTAGGTCAGGATGGCGTGGCTGACCGCCGGCGTCGGCGTGTAGCGGTCGCGGGAGTCGATCATCGCGACGACGTCGTTGGCGGCCAGCACCTCCAGCGCCGACACCCACGCCGGCTCCGAGAGGCCATGGGTGTCGCGGCCGATGAACAACGGTCCGGTGGTGCCGTGCGCAGCCCGGTATTCGACGATGGCCTGGGTGATGGCCAGGATGTGGGCCTCGTTGAACGCCCCGTTGAGCGCCGACCCGCGGTGCCCCGAAGTGCCGAACACCACCTGTTGGGCGACGTCGTCCGGGTCGGGCTCGATCGAGTAATAGGAGGTGACCAGGTGCGGGAGGTCGACGAGGTCTTCGGGCTGGGCCGGCTGACCGGCGCGCGGGTGGGCCATGGTTACCAATTCTGCGCGCTGCTGCAGTCGCGTGTCCCTCTATGCTGCGAAGCGTTCACCCGCCGGAAAGGAAGCGACCCGTGGCAGGACCCGACTATCGCGAACTGGCCGCGGTTTTCGCCGGCGGAGCGATCGGCGCCCTGGCACGGGCGGGGCTGAGCACCGTCCTCGTCCGTGACACGGATCAGTGGCCGTGGCCGACGTTCATCGTCAACATCGTCGGCGCCGCCCTGGTCGGTTACTTCACCACCCGACTGCTGGAACGGTTACCGGTGTCGAGTTACCGGCGCCCGCTGCTCGGCACCGGATTCTGTGGCGGCTTAACGACTTTCTCCACGATGCAGGTCGAGACCGTCCGGATGATCGAGCATGGCCACTGGGCCATGGCCGCGACCTACACCGTCAGCAGCATCATCTTGGGATTCCTGGCCGTCTACCTGGCGACCGCTCTCGTCCGGCGGGTAAGAGTGCGCCGATGACGACCGTGTTGGTCTGGTCCGGCGTCGCCCTCGTCGGGGGCATCGGATCGGTGCTGCGGTTCGTGATCGACCGCGCGGTGGCGCGCCGGGTGGCCCGGTCGTTTCCGTTCGGGACGTTGGCGGTCAACGTCAGCGGCGCCTTTCTGTTGGGTTTCCTTGGCGGCCTGGCGCTGAGCAAGGACGCGGCGCTGGTCGTGGGGACCGGGTTCGTCGGCGCCTACACCACCTTTTCCACCTGGATGCTGGAAACGCATCGCCTCGGTGAGGAACGCCAGACGTGGACGGCGCTGGCCAACGTCGTCGTCAGCATCGCCCTGGGCATCGCCGCGGTGGTACTCGGCCAGTGGGCGGCAACGCAGGTTTGAGCCCGGCGCTCAGGCCTCGCGGAGCGAGGGCACGTCGTCGGGGGTACGGGGCAGCGCATACAGCGCCATTCGCCGGTTCGACATATCGTGCTCGCCCAGGAACGCGCAACCGGCGCGCTCGCAGAATCGCCGCGCGGTCTTGTTCCGGTAATCGGGATCGAACATGATGCGGCGACACCGTGGGTCCTGGCCGAGCACGCTCGCCACGAAGTACGGCAGCACGTACCCGGCGATACCGCGATTCACGAACTCTTCGTCGGCGATGGCGGCGTGTATCCCCAAGTCGTAGGGGTCCGCCTCGTACCGGGTGGCGATGGAATCCTTTGCGGCCCGGTACAACTCGATGTAGGCGTGGTCTTGGCCATCCTGGCTGGCAAAAAACGGTCGGGAATAGCTGCCGTCGAGTTGCGCGCTGAGGTATCGGCGCCAGCGCTGGGGAGGCCAGGCGTATTCCCATGATTCGGCGAGGGCGGGCCGGTTCATCCACTCCGAGATCATCTCGGCATCTTTGTCCGGGTCGGCAAGCCGGAAAGCATACGGTTCGGGAACGTCGGCGGTCCCGGGCGGCGGCGGCACGCGACGCACCTCTTCGCTGATGTCGGTCAGTTCCCGCGGCAAGATCACTTCGGGTTCGCTCATATCAACCGCGCAGCCTACCCAAGCGCCTCCGCCCACTTGTCGGCCAGCGCGGAAACCCAGCCGGTAGCGGCGTCGGGGCGGTCGGGCGGCGCCGCCACCAGGACCAGTTCGTCGACGCCCGCCTCGTAAAGCGCGCCGATGTCGCGGGCACTTGGATCTCGCAGCGCCACGGACACCCCCAGCTCGGCGCGGTCGCGGCCCTCGTCGGCACAGAGCCGCTGCAGCCTGTCGATGCGTTCGCGCACCGCGGCCGGCCCGTCGAGGTTGAACCCGTACCAGCCGTCGCCCCAAGCGGCAACCCGCCGCAGCGCCGCATCGCTGTTGCCGCCGAGCACAATTGGGATGCGGCGCTCACGCAACGGCTTTGGGTTGACCCGGATCGCATCGAAGCGGACGAACTTACCGTCGAAGGAGGCGACGTCGTCGCGCCACAAGGTGCGCATCGCCGCCACGTATTCGGCGGTGCGGGCCGCCCGCTGCTCGAAAGGCACACCGAGAGCGGCGAATTCCTCTCGCGACCATCCGACGCCCACGCCCAGCGTCAGGCGCCCGCCGCTCAGCCGATCCAGGCTGGCGGCCTGCTTGGCCACCACGACCGGGTTGTGTTCGGGGAGCAGGAGCACACCCGTCGCCAGGCCGATCCGGGACGACGCAGCGGCGGCGAAGCTCAGTGCGATCATCGGGTCGAGCCAATCCGCTTGCGCGGGAACGGCTATGACGCCGTCATCGGAATAGGGGTAGCAGGACGCGGATCGATCCACCATGACGACGTGTTCACCGGCCCAGAGTGTGGCAAAGCCGCAATTGTCCGCGGCCGATGCGACGGCGTCGATCACCGCACGGTCGGCGCCGGACCCGATTCCCAGCGCGTGCAATCCCAACCGCATTTCAGCTGCCTTTGAGGAGCTTCGCCAGCACCGCCGCGTGACTGCCGTCGACTTCGCGGGCGGCGGTCACCAGGGTTACGACGCCGCGCTTGGCCAGCTTTCGCAGCTCCGCCAGCGCCGGGCTGTCGCGCAACTCGTCGGTGTAGCGTTCCGCGAATTCGTCGAACCGTTCCAGGTCATGGTGGTACCACTCGCGCAGCTCCTTCGACGGCGCGACGTCCCTGCACCAGATGCCCACCCGCGGGTCGTCCTTGCGCACCCCGCGCGGCCAGATGCGATCGACAAGCACCCGCTGCCCGTCGTTCGGCTGGGATTCGTCATATACGCGCGCCACATGAATGCGGCTTTTGGCGCCCACGGGCTCAGGTTAGCGATCTTGTCGGTCGAACCGGTATAATCGAACGTATGTTCGAATCGAATGCCGACGAGGCCGCTCTCATCGAGCGGATCGCCGAGTTGGAGCGCGAAAAGTCGGCGGCCGCCGCAGGTCAGGCGCGGTTGGCCGCGGCCCTGGATGCGTTGCGACGCTCGAACGAAGCCGCCGCCGGGGTGCCGGCCGCACAGCGCGGACGGGGTGTGGCCAGCGAGATTGCGCTGGCGCGACGCGATTCCCCCGCCCGGGGCGGCCGGCATCTGGGATTCGCGAAGGCGCTGGTGTACGAGATGCCGCATACGCTGGCCGCGTTGGAATGCGGGGCGCTGTCGGAGTGGCGGGCCACCCTGATCGTGCGCGAGAGCGCCTGCCTGGACGTCGAGGATCGCCGCACGCTGGACGCCGAGTTGTGCGCCGACCCGGACAAGCTGAACGGCGTGGGCGACGCGCGGTTGGCCGCCTCCGCCAAGGCGATCGCCTATCGCCTGGACCCGCATGCCGTCGTCGAGCGAGCGGCCAAGGCCGAGAACGAGCGAACGGTCACCATTAGACCGGCGCCGGACACGATGACCTACGTGACCGCGCTGCTGCCGGTGACCCAGGGAGTCTCGGTGTATGCGGCGCTGCGCCGCGAGGCGGACACCCGCTGCGACGGGCGCTCACGCGGCCAAATCATGGCGGACACCCTGGTGGAACGGGTCACCGGACGCGACGCGGCAATCCCTACCCCGATCGCGGTCAACCTGGTCCTTTCGGACGCAACGCTGCTCGGCGGTGACAACGCGCCGGCCGACCTCGGCGGCTATGGCCCCATTCCGGCGGCGGTTGCCCGGGCCATGGTCTCCAGCGCGCTGGCGGACCGGCGGTCCCGGGCGACGCTGCGCAGGCTCTACGCGCATCCGCGTTCGGGGGCGCTGGTCGCGATGGAGTCGCGGGCGCGCCTCTTCCCGCGCGGCCTGGCAACCTTCGTCGAGATGCGCGATCAACGTTGCCGCACTCCTTATTGCGACGCGCCGATCCGGCACCGCGACCACGCCCGGCCGTGGGCCGCGGGCGGCCCCACCACCGCGGACAATGGGATGGGCTGCTGCGAGCTGTGCAACTACGTCAAGGAGGCCGCGGGCTGGCGGGTCAGGACCACCGTGGACGAAAACCATACGCACACAGCCGAATTCACCACGCCTACGGGGCAGACGTACCGGTCGACGGCGCCACCTCGGGCTCCCACGATCGAAGTCAGCGAGATCGAATTACGAATCGGCGTCGCCATTGCCCGACACGCCGCTTAGTCCCTCCAGGTCGATGACTTCGCCGCGGTTGATGCTGACCCAGTCGCGCCCATCGAGATACGGGCGCAGGCTTCGGCCGATGAGATCGAGATCGGTCGGCGCCTTGGGCCGCTGCAGTTCGTAGACATGCGGCAACTCGGCCATCCCGGTTACGACGTTCCAGAGGGTCAGCGCGGGAGGCCCAGTCGGCGGATCCACCAGCACGGGTCCAAACAGGCACTGGCCCAACAGAAAAAGCGTGGGCACACCGAACCCGCCCGCATCGAGGACGCGCTGATGTTCGGCACGAATCTCGTCGTGGGTGGTGGGGTCGTTCAGCGCCTCGTCCAAGACCGCCGCGTCGACGCCGATGTCGTCCAGCAGTTTTCGCGCCACCGCCGGATCGTGCGGCTTGCCGCCCAGGGTATGCAGCTCGCGCCCGATCGTGCCGTACCACCGGTCCAGCAGCGACATGTCGGTCCGCCGCAGCAGCGCCCCGATCCGCATCAGCGACCAGCCGTAGGACCACTCCCGTTCCCACGGGTGCTTTTGGCCCTCCGACCGATTGACCTCCTCGAGGCTGAAGAACCGCCAGTTGATGGTTATGCCGAGCTGCTCACGAACGTCGCGGATCCACAACGACGTCTGGTAGGCGAACGGGCACATGGGGTCGAAGTGAAAGTCCACCGTGGCGCTCATCGGACCGACTCCTAGTAGTGATACGTGTCCGACGGCGCGGGCGAGTGCACGCGCTCCTCGTCGTCGAACTCCGACACCTCGATGCCGTAGGCGCGGGCCAGTTCCAGGATCTTGGTGGCCCTCGCGATACGCGGCAGGTCGGAGCCGTTGCGGATCTCTCCCCCGTCACGTTCGAATTCGGCGAAAAACTCCTTGGCCCAGGAGATTTCGTCCTGAGATGGGGAAAGCCCCTCGTTCACCACGGCGCACTGATCCGGCGTCAGGCAGATCTTGCCGGTCATCCCGAACTCGACGGAAACGGCCGTGGCCTCGATGAGCTTCAAGGCGTTGGAGCCGATCGTCGGCCCGTCGATCGCGCTGGGCAGGTTGGCCGCCTTGGCGGCGATCGTGAAGCGCGAGCGCGCGTACGCCAGGGTGCTCGGGTCCTCCCCGAAGCCGGTGTCGCGGCGGAAATCGCCGATCCCGAACGCGAGCCGGAATGTGCCCTTGGCCGCCGCGATCTCGGTGATGCGCTCCAGTCCCCGGGCCGTCTCGACCAACGCCACGATGGGCACGTTGGGCAAGCGTTGCGCGGTCTCGGTGACGTGGTCCACCGATTCGACCATCGCCAGCATCACCCCGCCGACGGGCGTACCGGCCAGTGCCGCCAAATCATCGGCCCACCACGGGGTGCCGAACCCGTTGATGCGGACCCAGTCGGTGTTTTCGGCTTTGAGCCAACGCACCACGTTCTCGCGGGCGGCCTGCTTGTCTTTGGGCGCCACCGCATCCTCGATGTCGAGGACGACGATGTCGGCGCGGGAATGCGCCGCGGCCTGGAACCGATCGGCGTGCGCGCCGTTGACCAGCAGCCAACTGCGGGCGAGAACGGGATCGATGCGCCAGCCGATGTCGGTGGGATCCGGCGCCTGGTCGTCGACCTGTTCGTACATCTGATCTGTCGCCATGTTCATTCCGTTGGGTGAAATTCGTGTTTCTTAGACCGTAGTCGCCTGGCGAACCGATGATCACGCGGGCTTGTGCGAGCGCCGCCAGAGCAAGCCCCCCACAGCCAGGACGGCGAACACCAGGAGCGCGGCGAGCAACGACTGCAACGCGAAGACCGCGAAGTCGTTGACGTCGTACGAGTCGCCGTCACCGACACACTGGAAGCTCACGCTGGTGCCCGAGTGGCCCGGCTTGTAGCTGTAGTGCGAGGTGTTGTACGCCATCGCGTATCCGCTTCGGCACACGATGGGGCTCATCCACAGCGCGCTCGACGGGATGAGGGCGGTCGCCGCCGCCGCGATGCCTACGCAGAGGCCGATTCCCCCGCCGAACAGCGCAACGACCGGCCCGATCCAACCGGCCCCGGAGAGCTTGCGCTGAGGCGCCGCGAAGCCCTGACCGCCATATGCTCCCCGCGGGCGCGGTGCCAGGAAAACGGGATCGGATGGGTCGCAACGCTGGTAGACGACTTGTCCCCCGACTTTGATCGTGCCGCCCGCGCGCAGGCCGGCGCGGTCGAGGACGTCTCTGTACTGCTGCTGCGACAGTCCCGCGTCGACGACGGCGCGTGAAAGTGCCTCCCGAAGCGGCGCCGGCCCGCCGAAGGGCTGACCGCGGTCGGCCGCCAGGGCTTGCGCCAGCCGGTGCGCGTGCTCGTCGATTGCGGCCAGCTGCACGGCGGAGACCTCGGCCGGGCGCTCGGCGGGTGGGCCTTCACTCGCGGCCGCCCTGGCGTCGGCCAGTTGGCGCTCCAGCTCCGCGATGCGCTTCTGCTGCGCGAGCTGCAGCTCCAACTCGGCGATGCGCTGTTGCGGGTCCTGCTGATCCATCAGCAAACGATCGTACTTGGCAAAATCCTCGGGTGTAGTTTCATTCCTCTCACGCCGGGTAGCCATGCCTTGCGACGCATCGGGCCTTGTTCTCGTGTCGCTTTTCCGCGCGGGCTAGAAGCAACTGGTCCCAATCTGATGCTCGGTCTTCAGTCGACCGAACAGAACCAATTCAGGAGCGAACATGCGTAAGACAATTGCGGTCATTTCTGCGACCGGGGCACTGCTATTCGGTGGGGCGGGCGTCGCCAACGCCACCACTCAGAGTGCTCCTGCCCCGTCATCGACCACAACGACGCTGGCCGACAACAACAATGGCCAAAACACCGACCAACACAGCGACAACAACGGGCTGTGGGGGCTGCTCGGCCTGCTCGGATTGGGTGGACTCATCGGCCTCAAGCGCCGCAAGGACACCGACACAATCGCGGCTGTCGGAACACCCACGACACGCGGCAACGTCTAGCTGAATCCGCCGAAGCCCCCGTCGGATGCCGCAAGCGGTCCGACGGGGGCTCGCGTTTACCCGTCCCGGCGCCGGGTATTTCTGGCAACGCGGTGCACAGCCCATAGCCCGCACCCCCGAATCCCCTATCGATGGAGGTATCGGCCATGGCCGACATGATTGTCCAATCTCCCGAGGAGGTCGTCGCGTTTCTTAAAGCGCAGCACAACCTCATCGAGGACATGTTTGACGAAGTGCTGCACGCATCGGACCCCAAGGCACGCGAGAAGCCGTTCGTGGAATTGCGCCAACTGCTGGCCGTGCACGAGACGGCCGAGGAGATGGTGGTGCATCCGCGGACTCGCCGCGAGGTCGAAGGCGGCGACGCAATCGTCGACGCCCGGCTCAAAGAAGAGCACGAAGCCAAGGAACTGCTCTCGGCGATCGAGAAACTCGACTTCACCTCGCAGGAGTTCGTCGACGAGCTGACCAAGCTGCGCGACGCCGTACTCGACCACGCCCGGCACGAGGAGGACGAAGAATTCCCCCTGCTGCAGAAGGAAGTCGACGCGAACGACCTCAAGCGGATGGGCTCGGCGGTGCGTGCGGCCGAGGCGATAGCCCCCACCCGTCCGCATCCGGGAGTGGAATCGGCGAAGCTGAATTTCGCCGTCGGGCCGTTTGCCTCGATGCTCGACCGCGCCCGCGACTTGATCGCGCAGGCCATCGGCTAGGGACGGGACTTTCCGTAGTCTCGGTGAAGTGAGCGTTGCGCCGGATACCACCGTTGCTCTGCAGGACCGGTTTTTTCGCCAGCTGCCGGAGATGGCCGTCCGCTGGCAGGCGGAGCCGGCCCCCGACCTGCGGCTGCTCGCGATCAACGAACCGCTGGCCGCCGAGCTAGGTCTCGACGCCGACTGGCTACGGAGTCCCGACGGGCTGCGTTTTCTGGTGGGCAACCTCGTCCCGGGCGGCGCCGTCCCGGTGGCCCAGGCCTATGCCGGGCACCAGTTCGGCGGCTACGTCCCGCGGTTGGGCGACGGCCGCGCACTGCTGCTGGGCGAGCTCGTCGACGACGGCGGGCGCCTGCGCGACATCCACCTGAAGGGGTCCGGCCCCACGCCGTTCGCGCGCGGCGGCGACGGCCTGGCGGCGGTGGGCCCGATGCTGCGCGAGTACATCGTCAGCGAGGCGATGCACGCGCTGGGCGTCCCAACGACCCGGTCGCTGGCCGTCGTCGCCACCGGGCGGCCGGTGCAGCGCGAGACGCAGCTGCCCGGCGCCGTGCTCGCCCGCGTGGCCAGCAGTCACCTGCGCGTGGGCAGCTTCCAATACGCGTCCGCCACCGGCGACGTCGATCTGCTGCGCCGCCTCGCCGACCACGCGATCGCGCGCCACCATCCGAGCGCGGCCGACGCCGAGCGGCCGTACCTGGCCCTGTTCGAAGCGGTGGTCGCCGTCCAGGCGTCGCTGATCGCCCGATGGATGCTGATCGGCTTCGTGCACGGGGTGATGAACACCGACAACATGACGATCTCCGGTGAAACCATCGACTACGGGCCGTGCGCCTTCATGGAGGCGTACGACCCGGACACGGTTTTCAGCTCGATCGATTTCTGGGGTCGCTACGCCTACGGCAACCAGCCGGTAGTCGCCGGATGGAATCTCGCCCGGTTCGCCGAATCACTGATTCCGTTGCTGTCCAACGACGTTGACGAGGCGGTGGCGCTCGCCGAGGAAGCGTTCGGAATTTTCCGGCCCACCTACGACGCCGTGTGGTCGTCCGGGATGCGCGCCAAACTGGGCCTGTCCGACGGCGTGGACGCCGGGGTCGTCGCGCCGCCCGCCCGAGGTGGCGGAAGAAGGACGTGTAGTCGACGCCGCTCTCCTTCAGCAGCGCGAGCAACTCGTCCACCAGCGGCGCGACGACCCCGGCGTCCACGCCGTCGGACAGGCCCAGTTTGGCGCGCATCCCGGACGACCACACGGCGTCG